>DATDTO010000118.1:0-5728 GCA_035290825.1 archaeon | reverse complement strand
CTTCCCTGGTAGGAGCGCCATCCACTGGTTGAGTAACTGGATCTGCTGCTTTACGTTCAAACCTAGTATATCCAAGCCCTCTAAGAGAAACAGAAAGAGCTGTATGATGCCTTTCTGAAGGCAAACCCAATATTATCCCATCATGAAATTGGAGATGTTGACTAAAAGAATCTGGATCTAATTTGACTTCATACTCAACACGAACAGGTTTGCCTCTAAGCATATCAATAATTTCTTGTTCATCAACTCTTCTATCATGTCTTGAATATGTCCTAAAAACAAGATTTTCTGTCATATCTATCCTCCACTTTGAGCAGTTCCAGCCTCATTTAATTGTCTTTGCAAAAATCCTAATTCCATGTCGCTACCAACAGGATCTTTATCTGTTTCCACAGTTGACAAGGCACCATCTTTTATTTCGTCTTGCACCCCTTCAGGAATAGTGCGATCCAAGTAGTCTTTATCAAGCGTTAGGACAACTCTCGGTCTGAAGCGATCGATTACATAAATAGATCCAACTTCCCTATCTGGTTGCGTGCGATCTCTTAATGCCCTCCTATTCCAATCCCCGCCATGATATGGCTGGCTTATATCAAATAGTGCTGGCAAAATTTCCTTACCTAGTACCACACCTTCATCTTCAAAACCAAGAGCTATGTAAGGCATATCTATCCCCCGACATCCCCACTGTCCATCGAAATGTTCATGTTTTTTCTGAGAACTCGTCCAGCATCGCGGATGAATTTCCTGACATATTCCCTTTGCTGCAAAATCTGGTTTTTCTGCATGTCCAAAATCTTGCCCTCTTTCACAAGCTTGGTCATCTTCTCCAACTCATTAAACACATCCAAATACTTCTTGTCAACCAGGCCTGGCTTAACAACATGCGTTTCAAAGGCCTTGCCCAAATCAGCATCCTTTGCAGGCAGTTTGTCCAAACTTTTTAAAATCGTGGCCACAGTCTCGGTCATAATCATGTAAGACTTCTCAATCATGTTCTCCCTTTTCAGGACCTCAATCTTCATGATCAAATTCTGCATGAGCTTGACGAATTTCTTTGTCTTCTCGATCCACATGTCAAGGTCAGCGCCAGAAAGGTCGTTAATCCTTTTGTGCTCAACCTCTTTCCTGACTTCCACAATATCCTCCAACCACTTGACCTCTTCTTCCTTCATCAACTTCATTTTTACAAGGTTGGACCTCAAAGCAGCTGGCGCATCGCCTGGTCGTGGAGGATTTCTACCCAAAAACATCAGCACAGCCTGCTCAGATTCGAGCATGGCATAATACAAATCTTCAACAACAGAATACATTTTTGAGTCTTCAACCCTTTTGATCCTTTTGGGCCCGCGTTCTATGTATTTTTCAACAGCTTCCTTGCTCGGTTTTATCTCGCCCAATTGGAGAAGCCGCTTAATAGGCAAAAAAATGTCCTTGTCATAAACCGGAATCCCTTCGCGAATGAAATTGAAAATAATTGGATGTCCTTCCCTTACCATTGCCCAGAACTCTGTAAGAAGATATGGCTGCTGTAAAGACAGTTGTTTGTGCACCTTGCTCGCGATGTAAACAAGCTCATCCTCAATATTATCCCTCATTGCTGGTGTAACCCTTTGCCTAGTGTCATCAACAATAACAAAAACATCAATGTCACTTTCCCCTTTCCACTCCTCCCGCGCGGTGGAACCAAACAAAACAATAGAACGTATCAAGGAACCATACCTTTTCAAGGCCTCCTTTGTGAACTTTTTCAGGATCTCTATTCTCTGTTCCTTGCCAACAAACTCCGGTTTTTCATCCTTTTTCTCGCCATCAGACAGGCGCTGGCCGCTGCCAGCGTCAAGCTTCCCTTGCTCAACACCAAAATCCTCTGGCATCGGGTCTTGGATAGTAGAAACCTTCGGCTTCTTGACAGATTTTATTGATTCAGAGCCTGTGTCATGCCTGTCATCAAAACTGTCTCCACCCTCCGAACCAAAATTTTTCGCCATACGTAATTTTATACAACCGTCTATTTAACTTTAATCTATTTTGTGATAAGGCCCGAAAACCTTGTCAACTGCCTGCAAGTATTGGTTATCTAAATCCGGTTTTGGGACAAATATACCACCAAGCCTTTCAACACCTTCAACATCAACAACTCAAAGCCTGCCTGCAGCGGAAGAGTGAAGAATGAAAGGCATATCCCTTAATCGTGATTGGTCGCTCGCCATCATCCTTTCAAGAACATTATAACCAGAAAGCGCGCCGTCACCCGTATCTCCTAAGTCATTGTCTATCACAAGGCCGCGTATATTTGGGTTTGATTGAAGAAGATCCCATGTCTCGGCTGCAGTCCGAGCTTCTGTTGTAGGATAACCCCTTCTACTCAACATTTTAACCCCAGTTCTCCTTATATCTGGATCATCATCTGCAACCAGGACCAAAAAATCCCGAACTGGTATATATTGTATAGCCATATGTTACCATTAATAGATAACAAAAGTTGGCTTAAGGATTTATAAAGCTTTGCACGGTCTCCTTTCTTCTGATAAGTTGGTTCAAGAAAGACTCACATTAGAAAGAAGTGCCTACCTATAGGAAGCTTTCTTGAAGGCCTCTGCGCGGCCCTTCTCCCTTGCGACCTTGGATATGAATGTCCATTCCTCTTCTGGGAGTTCCAGCAAGTCCTTTATCGGGTCCATAGTATGGTCCCTGATTATCATCATCTGCCTTTCTGCATCGCCAGACATGCCCTGCAGCCCATAAAATTCTAAAGGTAGTTTCTCCATCTCCATTGGTGGATCCATCTCCAGGAATTTTACCATCAGCCTCAAGGCATCTATCGAACGCTGGAATGGGTCTTCGCCACCACCACGCTCAAAAATAAGGAAGGCTGTCCTGTTAATGCCCATACCCGTGAGCCTTAGATTATATAACAGCTCGTACAAAATCGTGTCACCCAGTTCTATTGGCTCATGTGAATGCAGCGGATTTGGGTGGTTTGAGTGGACAGAAATCACAAACTCGCCGAAATCTTTTTTAGTCTTGATATATTTCCTGCTTTCCTGCAATGCATCAACACCGTTTGTCGCAAGGTGCTCGTGATCAACAATCATCATCAACCTTTCTGTATTCAAAATCTTCCTTATTGTTTTGACAGCCCGATATATCTGCCTTGGCCTCCATAAAGGGTACATGCCTGCATGTTCTGAACTTCTCGCGTCTGGGTTCTCAATTGCTATAATCAGCTTTTTCGCATTTTTTGTCAGCTCCTCACGCTCCTTCTCCCTTTCCACAGGGTCCTTTATGCTGCTCACCAAATCCGGTACCTCCTCTTTTATGAACTTGTTGTTTAGCCAGTCAAAAGCCGCCTTCATATGCCCTTCCAAAAACTTCGCAGACACAACCGCATAGAAAAATTCCTTGAACTCTTTGTCATTGTCTTGCTCAGCCTTTTTCCACGATTCGTGAAGCCAATTTTGATTATTATAATCCATTCCATACTTGTCAACAACAATATCCTTATACTCTTCGGCCATTGCAACCCAGTGTGGATCCTTTGTATAAAATAAGTAGTGCGCCATTATGTGGTATCCATCAACAATACCAACAACAGCTCGCAGTTCCTCACTATCCCACTCATCTCCTTTTGCAAGTTTTTGGTGCAAAATTTTGTCAATCTCATCTTTTTGTGTGTCTGAGTTAAACTTTATCCTATCCCTTCTCAAATTGTCCATAGTATCTTCGATTGCTTTGTCGACAACAGGATGACCTATCCTGGCAATCCCCCTAATCTCTGCGTTATCAATCAGCATTTCTATTAAATCTTCTGCAGTTTCTTTTATTGGTTTGTTTCTTGACTTGTATTCTGCTATTTCTTCCAACACTTTTTTTATGTTCGGCTGCCTGAGCGATTTGTCCAACCGCTTTACCAGCTCCTCTTTGTACCACTTCTCCTCCCTGGTGCTTATTATGGTGTTGAGATCGATCTGGTCAGCCCTTTTCAGGATGTCGTTCCTGTAAGCGTCGCCCCTTTCTTCTACGAACCAATCCCTCAGCTTCTTGCTCTTCTGCAAAATTCCAGAAATGAATTTTCCATCGTGGTCGCAGAAAGTCAATGTCATCTTCCTACCAGCATAAGTCATTAGTTCCAGCCAGATGTTCAGGCTTGCATGGAAATCAATATAGTTGGCCCCAACAAAAATAGCAGAGCGCAGCGACTTTATCATCCTGTCATGCGCGTCCCTCCACTCGCCCCGGTCAGGCATCTCAAACGGGCAGGCAAGGTCGCCGTGGAAATTTAGTGTGGCGCCCTGTTTTTTTGCCATGTGCCTAATCTGTGTGCCATGTGAATAAGGCACTTCGTGAGCAACGTCTGCTGGCAATTCAATTATATCCACGCCCCTTGTCAATGTGTAGCCTAATTTCTTTATCGCATTGCCTAGCTCAGCTGCCCTTGTTGCCATGTAAATTCCAGATGTGGTGCCAACCTTGAACGGCATAGTCAAAACCCAAAAACTCAACGCTGAAAACTTTATTTTAATACTGGTCAGGCGCGCCTGGTACGCCAGCCTTCCATTTTAAGAATGATGTCAACTTGTTGTAAATCTGGCCCGATGGGATCATGTACATCTTTGTGACCCTTTCCTGGAAATTGTTTTCGTATGGGCCCTTCCTGAACACGTATTTTTTTAGCGGACTAAATATTTTTTTCACCCCACCGCCAAAATCTTTCAGTGTTTTAACCGTATCCTTGACACCTTCAAACCTGACAGGCTCCTCTTCTTTTGGATCCTCAAACATTGCCTCTACCCTTTTCCTCTCCTCTTCCTCCATGGATTTGTCACCAATGAGGGTTTTAACATACCTTTCAAAAACCTCTTCGCGTGCAGCGATTTCCAAAAGGAAGATCAGCATTATATTCTGCGAGGTTATCCAGTGTTTGATCCTGAATGTGATATCCTCTAATTCACCACCCTTCGGGACTTTAATTATACACTTCTCGGCCTTTATCACAAAAATCCTGTAATACATGTTTTCTGGCTGCATGGTCTTGTCGTCGTACAACCCTTTTAAAATTTTCCCAATCTTCTCGTTGCTCATATCAACCTTGTATTCTTCAGCAATTTTGTCAGCCCACTCCCTCACAACTGGGTCGACCCAATCACCATCCACTATTTTTACAGCATTGGACCGCTCAGCCTTGCTCATCTCTGGTGGCCAATAATTGTCAAAAGCAATGAACCTGATGTTGGTGAAGACGCTGGCTGTACCAAAAGCGGGAGCCAGGTAAACATTTGAAACATTGTTTTTGGGGTTGCTCTTGAGCGCTTCCTTCATCATGTGGTATCTAGACACATAAGGCTTCAGCCACTCCCTGTATTCGTACATGCTCTGTTCCCTAGCCCTCACCAAATTCTGTATTCTCGCATACCTTTCTTTTACTGTATTGAAAAACATTTTTTTCCATTCATTGAAAAGCTCGTTTTTTGTCTTCAAGACATTGGCCTCGGCAATTGTGACAGAAAGCGCCTGCCTTAGCTTTTCCGGATCCCTTTGTGTCTCCTCATCCAGCTTTGACATCCTTATGAAATCAGAAATTATTGTCGGCCACCTTCTTGCCATAGTCACCATAGAAAACCCTTCGCCTGTGTGCGCATCCACCCTATCTATAAACAGCGACCTCAAGACATGTTGGTCAGGTTCTTTCCCCTCTTTCTTGTTGCCTTTGGCCTTTTTAAAATAG
>DATDTO010000117.1:0-2663 GCA_035290825.1 archaeon | reverse complement strand
CAAGCTGTCCCAAAACCTCATCATTTGAACTATAAATAAATCCCTCTAATCCTCCAATAAATTCGGACAATAGATATTTATCTGACATTTTTTTTGTGAACTTGAGTAGGAAATCAGGTATATAACTTTCGCTAAGTATGTCCTCGCTAGGTTTAAACCTTAAGACGAAGTCATCTTCAGGAAAAATAGCATGAGTCGCCACAATGTAAGTGTCTTTCATCCCTTTCACTGGCCTCAAACCAACATAGCCTGGAATTTCAACGCCTAAGCTGTCTTGCATCTCCAGCATTTTTCCAAAACCAATCTCTTCATTTGGGAAATAAATCGTGACTTCTTTTTCCACGCCGCCAACAGTGAATTTGGTTTTTATTGGCCGGAAATTATTATTGAAAACCACCCTGACAGCTTGCGCTTGCGTTGGTAAATCCGAGGATAAATAAAATTTTCTAGTTTGTTTTGGTTTGTAAGACAAAACAGTTCTGTCAGTCTTTGGATCATATTTGTATGCTATTTCATGCGCATCTTTCAATTCAGATCTTATATAGTTTAAATCAAATTGTATTCTGGCACGTAAATCAGTGGCTTTTTGCCAGAGTTCTAGAGCGACTCCCCCAACTTCACCAGTGGAAACTTGCTCGGACAAGATTATTGCATGTCCCAATTCTTGTACATTTTCTAATATCCTGCCCTGTGCTTCTAGAAGTCTTGCCCTTGTCTCCTGAGGCAATAACCTGAAGCCTTCTGTTGCTTCTACTCTACCGACAGAAAATATTGGAACATACTCTGACATCCTTACAGGAAGCTGTGCTTGTAATTGTTCTGTTGGGATTCCTTGCGGACCTTCCCTTGACAACTTTATTAAAGTTTCAAGGACTTCCTTCGATTGTTCTGACTGTATATCTCTCAAAACAACTTCCACTGCATCATCAACATTATCAACAACTTCACCAACACTTACAGCGCAGCCGCCAAGGTCAGATGTTGGTGGTAGAGGAGCTGGCGTTGAAGCCAAATCAGAAAATCTCCCTGCGTTTTCAGCCTGCAAGACAGAGTTGACCTCTCTTCCATATTCATGGACAGTAGCGCTGCTTATAGGGATATTTTCTTGTATTATAACTTCAGGATTGGTTATAGTTTGTGGTAGTTTGCCCCTAAGTTCGATAGGGATCTGGGATTCTGGAACCCTTTCAAAAACTGTCGCTTCTCTTGTGCCAGGCGAACCGAGGGATTTTAACCTATAATATGTTTTAAACTCTCTGAGGGTTACAGCACTTTCAAGGTACGGTTTTATATATTTTTCTCTATTAAAATCCCTGATAACATAAGAACCATGGAGGTCGCCATCGACAACTAAAGATCTATCAGGGTTCACCCTCACTTTTATTTTAACCCCTTTATCTCCAAGGCGATAACCAGATACAGTATCCCATATTGAGGGGTTTGCGATTACTGAATTTGCCCTGTTATGCCCTACTCCCCTCAGCCTTTCTGGCAAAAATTGGTCTGCCAGTTCAGCAGCTTCCCTTTCTGACCCAAGCTCGGAGCCAGTAAAAACTTGATCCGGCCCAATGGTTTTGCTTCTAAGTACGCCTTTTACTTCTGCAAACTCTTTATTAATGTATACAAATTCTGCATCCCCACCAGTAAGCACTCTTCTTTCCAGATCAACCAAATCATTTAGGAAGCGGGTTGGCTCTGTTCCTAAGTCGCCCAGAAGCTGCAAACGCCCTATAAGCTTTGTTGCCACCTGAACTGGCAGTACAGACATTACAGCTAGCTTAGGTTGTGTGGCTAAAACAGAGAACTTGGCTGCATTTTCAGACTGAAGAACTTTAAGTGTTGCATCTCCATATGTTTCAACTGTGACATGTGAAGGATCTATATCACCTTTCACCAAAACTTCAGCTCCTTCAAACTTATCAGGCAGATGAGCTGGAGCCCCAGGAACCTTCTCGAACACCATTCCTCCATTTCCCCACTTATTTGGCACAGTTGGTTTATAATATTTGTTAAAGTCGTCAATTGAAATGGCTTTTTCCCAGTATCGTTGAAGAGCTGCATCACCACTTATACTTCCAAAATACTCTGCTATATCTGCGCTATCAACCACAATCCCGTTGTCCTTCTTAACCTTAGACTTATACTTGACTGCGCCGCCTCTACGTTCAATATATTTAACTTCTCCATCAAGACCAGAGTCTAGAACTGTTGGGTGTGCGAATACAGAACCGGATCTTGTGAATCCTTTGCCTTTAAATCTGTCTGGCAGGTATTGTTCTGCTACGTCATCGGTGGCCTGCCCTCCAACTCTCCCTCTCCCCGAATATCCTGATATCAATCCCCTGCGCGATATACTTGAACTATATTTTATATCTGTCACATGGTAGACAAACACCTCATCTGGGCCCAACTGGACATCTCTTCCCTCCATCTCTGCAAAAGCATCCAAAGTTTCCCTTGAATCTAAACCCAAATCTACTCTTTCTTGCTTCAATTTTGTTACCAATCTATTAGCAACATCATCTGGTATAGCATTTGGTCCGGGAAGCGCCGCCGTGCTGCCCACAATTTCAATTCTAAATTTTACGCCTTTTTCTGGTAGGGCTAGGCTTACCTCATCCCCATTTTTGAGTACAGCCTCTTCTCCGCGAGACAGTTTTCTG
>DATDTO010000116.1:0-2147 GCA_035290825.1 archaeon | reverse complement strand
CCAATGTTAGCAATTCCTCTTTGATCCCATATTCCACCCTAACCCTAACTTTTTTCACATCTTTCAGCTTGTCCATAAAACTGAGCAACAGAGCAAGCTCTGAAATACTATACAACAACCAGTCTGCTATATCCAGTCGCGCCCTTAATTCTCCTGGTGTAACCCCGAAAACCTCCAGTATTTTGTCTTCACCAAACTCCTCAACCCAACCCATAAAAAATGAAGCCGTCTTTATAGAGTCAACATAATCTTCATAATCAATGTCCCACTCATTTGGCGGTTTGTCGACAAGGTTGCTTCCCTCCACAGAAAGGATTTCCTCAATATACTCCATATCCTTTTTCTTCGTGGAAATCAAAGGTTTGGCTTCAAGGCACCTGCAAACTGTATGCAAAATAGAAAATGGTGTAAGCCCACTGGATTTTTTCAGCGATTCAATTATGTAATTTGCTGTGAGTGGGTCGATATACAGCTCTGAAACCCTCTTCCCAATTGTTGTGGGCTTTAGCTCCACATTTGGTTTCAATTCGCTAGCCTTTCTAAATGGGTTGTTGTTTTCTATCTGCGCTCCTGTTGTTGTGATAAAGTTAAACTTCTCCAACAGCTTCAAAACCCTTTCCAGTTTCTGCTGCAATCCCTGTGAATCTTGGTACTGGAAAGAGTAGAATGTTTTTGAGAAAAAGTTGAACAAGTCCTGTTTTGTCGAAACGACCTGTGATGCTATCAAGGCCAAAACATGCGTCCTTAGTACAGGTTCAACTCCAAGCTTGGAATAAATTTTCTCAGGCTCGCCGTTGATGTAATTGTCCCATGCATACCTTGCTTCAACCTCATTTTTTGGAAGTAAAATCGAATAACCTTCTGTATCATACTTAACACGCCCTGCCCGTCCCTGCATCTGTTGGATGTCCAGAACAGGTAGATAGTCCATTCCTTTGAACTGCGCAAACCTTTTCAGATCCCTGATTATGACTTGGTGCGCTGGAATGTTGACGCCCCATGCAAGCGTTGGGGTGGCGGTAATAACCTTGATCAAGCCGTCCTTAAAATGCTTTTCAACAAGACCCCTTTGTTTGCTTACAGCGCCTGCGTGATGGAATGCAACCCCGTTTCTTATGCACGCAGCCAGCTTCTCACATTGTGATGTTGGCCTGTCCAAGCTGTGTAATATTTGGCGCGAAGCATCTTCTAATTTTGTTTTATCCTCCTGTGACAACCTGTGGACAATGTGCGCGCCGATTTTTTCAGCTGTGGACTCGGCTGACTTCCTGGTCGAGACAAAAACAAGGGATTGTTTATTCAGATCGAGTTTTTTGTCTATAAGCTCAAAGACAGGCTCTTCTGATTCTTGGTTGAATATGTACTCGGTTTTTGGGTTGAAGGTCAGGCTTCCATCATAACAAATACCTTTGTACAAGGATACTGGCCGGAAGTCTGATTTCACAGAAATTGCGCCAAGCCATTTTGCCAGCTCTTTGTAGTTGCTGATCGTGGCTGACAAACCGAGTATCTTTGGTTTTGCGGTCTCCATGAGCCTGGTGATGACAATTTCCAGTGTCGGTCCGCGGTTTGGTGAATCTAGTAAATGGATTTCGTCCACAACAACCAAACCAATGTTGTTTAACCAATCAATACCATGTCTTAGTAAAGAATCCAATTTCTCACTTGTTATCACAATGATATCCATCCTGCTGAGCCAAGGGTCTGTGCTGTCCATGTCACCAACAGAAATCGCAACCTTAATACCGAATGGTTCGTATTTGTTTTTGAATTCCTCGTATTTTTCAGAGGCCAAAGCCTTTAAAGGCACGATGTATACTGCTTTCTTCCCAATCTCCAAAATGGTTTTCAGCATTGCAAGCTCTGAAACCAAAGTTTTGCCGCAAGAAGTTGGGATTGCCAACACCATGTTTTTCCCATCTAAATAACCAGAATTAATTGCATCTGCCTGTGGCGGAAACAAGTCATCAACCTTGTCAACCTCCTTTATCCTGTCCACAACCTTTTTCAAAACAGGATACTTTTCTCCAACCTGGTCGATTTTCATACAATAACTATACATCTGGAAAATAAATCTGTGAGAGCATTTGCGGATCCTGCTAACACTAGTCCGAAATTAATCAAAGAAGGACACTTCAATAAACTAG
>DATDTO010000115.1:0-2087 GCA_035290825.1 archaeon | reverse complement strand
CCGCCAAAAAGCTGCAAAATAACCGACTCCTTAATCTCTTCCAACCCATACAAAGACGGCGCCAAAGAGTCAACAAGTTTCTTGTAAATGCCCGGATCAGCTGCCTCCTTTTTTATTTCCTTCTCCTCCTCCTTTGTGACCTCCAACCTCTCCCATCCAACCTCTGTCGGATCAACATGATTGCTGTCCAAGTAAAAATCTAATTTAACATTACCCCCTTTTCCAGCCATCGCAACCTTTGGTATGTCTGTAAGCACTCCTGTAATCTTCAGCCTATTTCCAGGGTCAGTCTTCCTTCGCCCTTCTGGTGAAACCAAATCCTCTTTCAACAAAATCGTGACTTGGGATGGTCTTTCACCTTCTGTGAGCTCGAACGGCTCCTCAATCACGATCCACCTTGTATCAATCATCTTCTTATCCTTTTGTTTGAACCCTTTTCTATTCCCACAGTCGCAGAAAGCAGGGTATGAAATAAAATTCCCGCGCCTTTCCTGCACCATCTCCGTTCCACACTCCGGACATTCCCAAGTGCACTCCATGATTTCTGGCCTAACCTCGCTCGCCTTCCTCACAATCCCTTCAACACAAATGAACTTGCCTACATGCTTCGACCTCAAATCCCTTATAGAAACAGCGGACGGCAAATTAAATATCCTCAGAGGGACCTTCTGCGAAACCTCAACCTGAGACATCGCCCTGTCCACAATATCAAAAAACTTTTTCGGCTCCTGAAGCAAAAGGTCTGACAGTTCAGAATTGAATTCGTCCAAATCCTTGAAGTCCACCTGAAGGGCGCCATTATTATTCGCTGCCTCAACCAATTTTGTATAATAAACTTTCCTCAAAAAGCCTTCAAAACCAGCAACCAACTGCGCATCATCTTCAGAAAGCTTTATCGTCTCAGGCATAGAAAAAATAACCAACCTACTCTCTACTTGTTAAAAGAATATAAAAAGTTAACATGATTTTTTTGGACTACTGAGAGATGGGAATTATCTATACAACCTTTCCTTAGGATACTTCCTTTTATGCAAAACACCCACATCAACTAAATTGTCTAAATGGTGTTGTGGATCATATTTTGCACAATCCCTTAACTCTCTCCACGTCGGGCCCCTCTCACCGCCTCCCTGAAATTCTATAATCAGTTCCAGCAGGCGTTGATGTGCTTGCATATTTTTGTGTGAAAGATGTGATTGTAATTGGTCAGGCTTTCTAACCAATCCTGTAACCTCATATACATAAGGGTCTACACCGCTTTTTTCAAGAATAACTCCTCTTTCCTGCTCCAAAATATGATATACAGAACTCTTATCCAAGCCAGTAACTTCTGCGATCCTAACAGGCCTCATCCCCCCATCATAAAGCCTCAAAGCTTCCCATCTCCTTAATTTTCTTGGTGATGGTAAACCCATGCAACGGTATAACCAGTAGTCAACTGTGTTTTGCCCAACCCCTATAAGATCATCTATTTTGTGAGCACTGACACCGCGAGAATACCAGTAAAGAGCTTGGTTAACCTTATCATCTGAATACCCTTGTCTATATGTAATTTTTAGAACCCCATCCTTCACGGAAATCCCAACAACTTTTTTTGGGACAAGAAGCCTCCCGTCCTTTATCCTCGGCCTTATGATTGCCAGCCTCTCAACTATTTCTTCAGGACCAACGTCCAAACCCAACCCGACATTTGGATACCTTTTGATTAGATCCATCAACACTTTCGCATAATCTTCAGGCAAATCCTCCATAACAAGATTCCCTATTTCCGAAGCTGTCAGAATTCTCTGTTTTTGTTCGGAGTCAACGCCAATCAGGTTTTTCGGATCCCCTGCACGCACATCTTGGATAGAGCTAACCAACTCTACACCATCGCCAACTTCCCTATTTATCTCAACAGAATTTCTCCCCTTTCCCGTCCTATCATCAATCCAGCCATCCAAAACTTCATGTATCTCACCAATGTCTCTTACACCATGTCTATGTGCCCATCTCTCTATGTCTGCAGCAAGTTTGCCTTTTGCCTGTCTGTCAAACCGTCTTCTGCATCAAGTAGTTTACTAATATATATCCTTTCAAAACAGACA
>DATDTO010000114.1:0-5616 GCA_035290825.1 archaeon | reverse complement strand
AGCCACAAGAAAGCTATTCTCCAGAACTAGGGATTAAAGTTTTCAGTTAACAAAAGACGGGAGAAGGATTAGGATAGAAGCCTCAGCTTCAGTCTTAAGCCCCCCACCTTTTATTTTTACTTTTTTAATTTTTTGTATGCGTAAGATTATACTTTTCCTTTTGTTCAGCATCCTTCTGGCACCAACTGTACTTGCAGAGGAAAGTTTAGTGGAGAAACACTCTCCAATACTCTACTTCTCGCAAAGAGAGAATTTCTTTCCGGTAGATGTTGGCTATTTTCTCGCATCCTCAGAGCTGAAAGCTATAGAACTTGATGGAGTAAAATTGGTTGATAAAAACCCAACAGTGGAAGAGGTTTCAAAAATATCTGGGTGGAATTATTTCCTCGATCAAAAGCTAAACAGCTCTGAACTGGCTGCAGACTATGAAAAGAAAAAAGACAGCATAGGTTACACTGTTTATTATTCTGTAAAACGCGATGGTAGTTATACCGTCATCCAGTACTGGTTTTTCTACACCTATAACAAAGGCCAGGTTAACGAACACGAAGGCGATTTAGAGTTTATAGAAGTTGTTTTGGACTCAAATAAGATTCCACTATTTTCTGCGTATTCCCAGCACATTCTTGGGGAAAGTTTGGAATGGGAAGGTTTGGATAAAGATGGTAGTCATCCAAAAGTCTATGTGTCTTTGGGTTCCCATGCCAACTATTTTAAACCATATCAAGGCAATCTTGGCCTTGAAAGCGACATAGTCGAGGATAACGGATTGATTTTAAAGCCAATAGACTACAAACTTGTAAATTTAGATGACCCAAAGGAAAAGTGGATAAACTTTGGCGGCAGATGGGGCGACTCCTCGAAATTAGGGTTTGCAGAGAGTGCAGAGAAGGGCGCGTCTGGACCAAAAACAGGGGAACGGTCTGAGCCTTGGAACAGCCCTGTTTTATGGGCAGATAAAACTCTAAGAGTAAACGGCCTGTGGTTCTTTGGCAATTGGTTAATAGAAAACTTTTATTACATATTCGGCCTGATAATTTTTGCAGTCTCGACTAAAAGAATTATCTCCTTGAGAAAACGTGGGCTGGATATAACACCCTTGAAAAAACTACTAATTAAAAAACACTCTGTTGGCCTGTTTTGTGTGATTGTGGGCACGTTGGTAGCTCTGGTGGCTTTAATTTCACCTCTTTATTTTGTCAGCATCAATATCGGAAGTGGGGAATATGCGACCGATGGCACAATAAACATAATAAAAATAGACGGGATTGGCGGGGCCGAGATAAACACCTTGCAGGAAAAGAAGGGCGGTGTATCCTTGTTTGGTTTGGGCCTTCCAATTACATTGCTTGTGATAGCGGGCCTCATATTCAGTGCTTTGGACATCATATTTCTTACAGACACCAGGAGGCTCGCCAGAAAGCATATTATAGGCGCAATCTATCCCCTGCTACCACTAATCCTAATAATAGTCTTCATCTCTTTGATTCCAGGTATAATACCATCCTTTTCCAGCTTTGCAAATGGCCAAGAAGCCTCTCCGGAGCTGTCTAATATTGTGGGAAGAATATCTGAATCCCCATTAATGGGCCAATACATTTTCACAGTCCCTTATCTTGGAAAAGTCGATTTGTTTTGGGGGATTGGTTTGGGAGCCTACCTATTCCTTCTTTCAGCCTTGTTAAAAATTGCAGGCGGAATAATCTTGAGAAAGCATGACAGCAACTGACCCATATTTCCAAAACAACTAAAGGTATTTAAACTACCCAACCAATAAGGAGAATAACGATATTATGGCACGAATATATACCCTTTCTTTCAAAAGAAAGGTATAACCAAAAAAATGTTTACTGGTAAAATATGGCAAGGATGCATAGCAGGAAAAAAGGGAAGTCTGGAAGCAAAAAACCAATGCAAAAAATTGCCCCATGGGTAACACATAATCCAAAGGAGATCGAAGAGATTGTCCTCAAGCTTGCTAGGCAAGGCATGCAATCAGCCCAGATAGGTCTTATTTTAAGGGACCAATACGGCATACCATTGTCCAAAATTTTCACCAAGAAAAAAGTTTCACAACTTTTGAAAGAAAACAACCTTTACCCAAAGCTTCCAGAGGACATGTTAAACTTACTGAAGAAAGCGGTGAACCTGAGGCTGCACATGGAAAAAAACAAGAAGGATTACACTTCTTACAGGGGCCTTGAATTGACAGAGTCCAAAATCAGAAGACTTGGTAAATATTACAAAAACTCTAAAGTCCTTCCAGCAGATTGGAAATATGACCCAGAAAGGGCAAGATTGTTGGTTAAATAGTTTTAAGCATTTTTCTAATTGCAGATCCTACACATTTAATCTAAGAAATTTCGTCTCCTTCAGAAGGACATGGAGGTAAAGCTTCACCCTTGCCTAAAAGTCTTGATTCCCCTTCTTCTTGGTGTTTATTAGCATGTTCTAATAATAAATCGTAGAGAATTCTGAATGACTTTTGTTGTGTATCTACAAATTCAACAGGAAACAGTTGTACTATTCCGTGCGCAGAATCTAGAGAATCTTTATATCCGTTTTCCAGTTGTTCTAGGTTTGGGTATGTATTGAGTACAGTAAGTTTATCCTGGTCATCTCTGGCAACCACTGCATACCTGTCGCCTGGTCTACGAATTGATTCAAATATTACACTTCTCATAATAACCGTTAATCTGTTACTAGCTAAACTTATATCCTTGCAGTCTCTGCGCCGAATTTGTTTCTAATTGAATTGTAAGCGAAGCTGGCAAATTTCCAATTGGTGAGTAAGTTACTTTGGCAAACTTGTGCCTGTGTGCGATCCTGTCCAAACACCATCAACGCATAATGTATACTCAACAAGCTTTACTCCATAAGCGCCATCAACCTGTTTAACATCCTTTACCTCTCCTGATGTGCACTGGCTTCCTGATAAAACAAACTGCCCGCTTGGGACACCTGTTGTTGACAAAGATGCAACCAAGATTATCACCAAACCAATTCCCGCTAACCCAAACAATGCTTTCTCCATATACTTCACCTCCTTTATTTGCCTCCTCTATAAGCTGTAGTTTCCCCTTCCTCCTGTTTTTCCATCTTTCCCCATTGAACATATAATGGGCCAACATTCACGCTATGTTCCTGTTTCAATTTAGAGGGGCTAAAACCGACGTACAAAGGTCCATCCGAGTCTGCAGATGCCATACCAACTGCAGTTGCCAGAAAAACCGGAGCTACGCATAGTCCTAACCTCTTCAAAAATGTGACGTTTTCCTGCTCCATATGATAGTTTATTGGGGCAGCTGGTATATAAAGCTTTACATTTGTTACTGCCAAGAGGTACTATCTTGTAGAGTAATATTTATATATATGAATAATATATACTATAACATGGAAGCTAAAACAATAACAGTAAGCCTGAAAACCCACAAGGAATTGGAGGAATTAAAGGATACTTTGGGGGCCAAGTCCTTTGACCAGCTCTTGGGGGAATTAGCAGAGGAAAAGATTGGAGTGAAGAAAACAATGTTTGGCGCAGCTAAAGGCATACGGTCGGGGTTTTCAAGGGATCACAGAGAGAGAATATGAGTTTGGTTTTAGACACATACGCATGGATAGAATATTTTGAAGGAAGCCCAAGCGGCCTGAAAGTAAAAGAGATATTAGAGGATTCAAAACAACCCCTGTTTACACCATCAATAGTCCTTGCAGAACTGTCAGACGCTGTTGTAAAGGGGAAGGTTAAAACAAACTGGGACGATTTAGTCAGGTTTGTTGTTTTTAACACCCAAATAAAGGACATAGACCCTTCGATAGCTCTCGAAGCAGGGATGATAAAGAATGAAATGAGAAAAAAACACCCAGACTTCGGATTAGTAGACGCAATTGTTTTAGCAACTTCAAGAAAAACAGATTCAAAACTGCTTACAGGAGATCCGCACTTAATTGGCGAAGTTGATGTGGTAGATATCAAGAAACTTTAATTCTTTGCAACATCACAATGGCTTTATCCTTCCCATACAACTTTAAACCCAGCTAAATCATCCGCGAAGTTTATACTATTGCATCTTACTGCGCCATATCTTCTATTTGGACCAACTGATATAGAAAATATTTCTGGTTTATCTCCAAACCATATATCATATTTTCCATCAGAACTTAATTTAGCTGGGAACCCTGTCTTGGGATCCAAATCACCAGCTTCAAATGTAAACGGAGGATCATCAATACTTTTATCTATTGGAAACGGAATGTCAAAAGCGCTTGCTACCACCACAGTTCTTGGATTGTAAAATTTTCCATCACTATATGCTTGCCATGGCATTATCACCCTGGGTGTTCTAGATTGGGGAATCGATATTCCAGTTTTCTTATCTACAAAAACATATTTATCTGTTTCAGTTGGAGCTCCCGGATTAATAACAATCTGTCTCTGGAGTTGTCTAGGATATGATTGGACAGAAGCGGCCATTTCACCATTTGTCTCTGCTGCATGGATTGTTTGAAGCAATGTTGGTAATTTGAATTTTCCGTTTTCAACACCATAAGAACGTTCCAATTGTCTAAGGTAATTATTAGCTGACCACCAAGTTACATAGCCTCTTGGCTTTCCATCGTCACCTATAACAGGACCATTGGATAACCAATACTTAACCTCCTCTCCACCCTTTCTGTGTGCGAATTCTCTCCATTCTGGGATTAACATGTTTAATGTACCGCTTTAAGGTTTATAAAGCTTTACATTTGACACCACCTATAAATAGTAACAAAATAAAGCTTTATAAAGCATGAAATCATGAATCTGTATATGCCAAGAACATATGTAGATGCTAACCTGATACAGGTATTTGATGCAGATGATCCTGCGGAACAATTTGGAGTTAGAAGGGGAGAAACCTTTTGTTATAGTGAGAACATCAGACCTGGGTATACAACATTTGGCACATCGCCCACAGCTAATTTGAGAGTGCCTGAATGCATGCTAATGCCAGGCGAAAGTCAATATGTTGCCGGAAGATTTCTTTCTGATGAAAATGGGATTTCAGTAGAAGCTGGCTCTGAAGGAGTTCCAGAAAATTTCCAATTAACTATCACACCAATAGAAGTTGAAAGAAATACAAAAGGAGAAGTTTTATGTCCCAAAAGGCCACAGGTGTTCCAATCCAGAGTTTTGATTCCAGGAGAAAAGATGCAGATTTACAATCCACTTTTTATAGAAGAAGATATATTCTCGGATAATGTGTATGTGGTTCAGTGGGGCAAGCCAGTCAACCATCCTCCAGAGTTGGGACTGGCCAATGTATTTCCTTGTATTGAAGGCAAACTGCCCCGTTACAATCTTTGCGTAGAACGCAAAATAATTTACCCTGAAATAAGGTTGATTGGTTTGATACCAAGTGGATGGGAATCAACAACTGTTGTCAGGGCAGACATTTACATCTCCAATCGCCTTGGATTAAAGAAAGGAGAGATTGCAGGAAAGCCAATGATGACAGGACATTTTGAGGTTTTGGCTGAACAAACTCTTCAAGAGCATGATCCTGAAAAAACTGAAGAAATAATCAAAGCCCGAGAGCACGACGGCATAATCCCAATCACATTCTATTTGGGGGA
>DATDTO010000113.1:0-2341 GCA_035290825.1 archaeon | reverse complement strand
GAGCTGATGTTGGCGGTATCGTTACTGATGTTGCCTCCATTGAAACTATGCTTTTCATAATTGCGTTGTCTGGGAAGGTCTCTGCTTTTGACGGGTCCATGGATTTGAGCAGTGGTTTCAAAAAGCCTGAAAGGTCCATGCTTACCATTGCATTGAGTTTTGTTGGCAGGCCACTTTCTGAATCAAAACATAGGTCTTCTGATATCTCTTTTACCAGTGTCTTTAGCAGCTTTGTTGTTTGTGTAAGGGCTTCGACTGGTATGCCGCTTGACTGGGCACTGGAACCGATAATCTTGGCCAAGTCTTTGTCTGAAACCTTTGAGAGGTCTTCAATCGTAAAGGCGGCGCTTTTACAAGGCCTGCCGGCAGCTGAATCGTCCCTCATAGCCCCAACCTTTAGAAGGCCCTGATTGTATAAGGACCCAAGTGTTTCTATAAGGGCTGTTGGTGAGCTTGATGAATATTGGTATATTTGTGATAAAAGGCCCCCTAATCCGCTCAAGGCTGATGAATCTGTTATTTCTGAACAGACTGGAACAGATATGTCTTGACCTTGTGTTTTCCAGAAGGCAGTGTCAAGCTCAACACAAACTGTTGATGCTGTGCCAGATTTGTAAACAGAAAGCACATATTTCTTCGGTGTTGGCATGTTTGAGGGTGCGTTAGCTGAGCTCAAAGCCAATATGCTTGTCATATCTATTGATAATTTTTGCTTGGCCCCGCTATCGGCCACTGCTTCAGACAGCTGCATGGTTAATTTGGCTTTTTCTAAGGCACCAAGGCCCTGGGCTGAAGTTGATGGATTACTATTAATGTAAGATTTTAGGCTATCGCCCAATGTGAAGGAAATTTCCATCTTATAGTCTGCTGCGTAGCCTGTCCCTTTTTCCAATGCCGCAGCTTTCTCAAAGGACGTTTTCACAAGGTCTGCCTGCTGCTGGGCTGCGCAACCAGAAACAAAAACAACTGCTGCGATTAGTAGGATAAATAACGGGGTCTTTTTCATAGAATAATATAATTGCCTAAAAGGGTTTATATAGCCAACAAATAACTAAAGTGAACCTTCAGCTCCCATGGTCATTTCACCAACATAGTTGCGCTGGAAAGCGTCTTTTACAACTGGTATTTTGTCCTTTTCTTTTAGCTCGCCGCTCTCTATTTTTTTGTCTATTTGTTTAAGGATCCACATCAACTTGACTGTTGCAGCAGGGAAGGTCATATCCCCTGTTGGCATGGCACCTGCCTTCTTTGCATTTAGACCGGCTTGATATGTTCCCATTCCAAATGTCGTTCCACCAACAAAAGGCGATGTTACGAGAACAGGTATGTTATATTTAACCGCTTTCTCAATGCTTGGGATGCATGCGCCTGGAACATTAGCAGCCCCAAGGGATTCAAATATTATACCCTCTATTTTATTTTCATCTATAAGCAAATCCAACATGCTTGGGGTTAGCCCTGCATTCAGCCTGACATTCAAAACCCCGGGTGAGAATTCTGGTATAAAATCTAGATCTGGATTGCCGTATGTCCTGATTTTCTTTGCAAATTGTGACCACTGTATTTGGCTTCTTAGGTATGCCAATTCAGGGAAAGCTGGCGACATGAAGGCATTGAAATCTGACTCGTGCCTCTTATCAGAACGCACTGCCCTGTATACATAGTGACCAAAACTTATCATCACTTCAGCAAAATCTGTAGTTACAACCCTAAAAGCATTGGCTAAATTGAATTTGGCGTCTGTCCCTATTGCATCTGGCTCTGCCTGCGAACCTGTTAGGACAATTGGCTTGTTTAGCTTGTTTCCAAATGCGTAAGACAGCGCTGAACCAGTATAGGCCATTGTGTCTGTCCCATGTGTTACAACAAATCCGTCATAATCATTGTACCTTTCGTATATCGATATTGCTGTTTTTGTCCAGTCAGCAGGCGTCATGTCTGAAGAGTCCTTATTGACAACCTCCACAATATCAACATCAACGAGGTTTTTAACCTCTGGGACCAGCGCCAAAAGCTCTTCAGCTGATTTTGCGGGAGCCAACGCGCCTGTCTTTGGGTCTTTCATCATCGCAATAGTCCCGCCACAAAAAACTAAACAAATCCTCTTTTTCCTGCCAGCGGCTTTTGTTTCCATAATACCTCAAAAGTAATATTATTACTAACTTAATAGACTAATATAAAAAGGTCTCTGGCAAGCTCCTTTCTGTTATCTCGCCTGCGATATTTGTGAGCATCATTTTCTTGATTTCTTGCATATCTTTCGTGTGACCGAGGACCCACATTAACTTTACTAAAGCGGTTTCTGGTGTCCAATCACAATAATTTCCTATGGCTCCTGCCT
>DATDTO010000112.1:0-3548 GCA_035290825.1 archaeon | reverse complement strand
GTTCGTGAACTCAAAAATAACCCTCAATTTCCAGATAAGCCTTGAGCAGGACTACAAAGGCTCAGAAATCCTGTCGCTGCTTTCAACTTTTTTGACAAAAACAGGGGGACTAAGGCATTCTGAAGCTGTTAGCAATGTTGTTGTGAACGACACAGAAAACCTTAACAAGGCCGGCCTTAAATCTGTGCAAAACACGATAAAAAAAATGGATGAGATTGAAAACAAAAATTTCTCAGTCGCGGTTAACTATGCAGGCAAAAGTTTTGAAGTGGTCAACAAGCCAGAAGGCGATACATACAAAATAACCACTCCGCTTCCTGGAGGGGAAATCGGCCTGATTGTGGTGGGGAAGACAATATGAAAGCGTCTGGCAGCACACTTTTCATGATAGTATTGACATTGATGGTCGTAGTCACCACAGTATTCTCCATAGTCAGCACCACATATGCTGGCGAGTCCCAAACAAGGTCAGTTGTACTGCAAAAGGATTACCACACTGTTTCTACAGCTTTGGACGGCGCGACAATCTATTTGAAAACAGCCTTGAGGTATGCTGTTTACCAGGCCCTTTATGAGATTAATCTTGGTGCAAACAAATGGTATGAAGGAAATCCAAACGAAGAAAGTTTCAAGGAGAAGTTGAAGGTTTTGATAGACAAAACTTTGGCCAAATATACAACGGACACATACACATTTTTGGAGGCCAACTATCTTGTTTTCCTGCCTAAGTATAATTCAACAGTTGAGTTGATGAATGGTGTGCTAAAAGTAAATGCAACATCAACTGATAGGCTTAAAATCGATGTGTCAAGGCCGCGGGAAAACATAATACTGGAAAAATCTGTTTCCCTCACAGAGGGTTTTGATTACCCTGTTTTAGATGCCCTTAAACTTGTCGTGGCTGATGGGAAAGATGCAATAAACACCTCTGCATATGAATATTTCAACAAAACCTGGAAAACACAAGCTGAAGCAAAACTTGTTGGCTGTGATAAAAAAGGGCAGGAGATTAGCAATGTTGAGGTGTTCAATAGTCGCCACAACACAACCTTCAACGATACTGAGGATGCGGCCAAGTATATATCAGCTGAACTTGATGGTGTAGTGTCAAAAATTGTTGGCAACCAAACAAATTTAACAGTCCAAATCACCCCAAACTCCACTGTTTCTGTGGTAACAAATTGCGACGTTAAAAGGGATGACTTCTGCGGCCAAAATTTCACATATACATACACCAAAAGCTGCGACTTTGAGTACAACTACCAAATAAATACAGGCATTGTTGTGGAAGACCGCGCAAAATTTTACCCTGTAAAGCTTGCAGATTCCAAAGACATTGTTTTTGTCAACCAACAGCTAACTTTCCAGCACACATCATGGATACATACAAATAGATTTAAAGCTACAACCTGATACAGTAATTAGGTAGTTAACATGACAGAAACACAAAACAACCAACAGAATAGGGCGCCGGCAGACACTGTATTTATTGGCCAAAAGCCGACAATGGCTTATGTGCTTGCAGTGATCACACAATTATCTGAAGGCAGGAGCGAAGTCCACATAAAAGCCCGAGGCCGCTCCATCTCAAGGGCAGTTGATGTTGCTGAAGTTGTCAAAAGGAAGTTGCAGAACTTAACCGCGCATGTTGGGATCTCAACAGAGGAAATCCGCGGCGACAAAGGCAAGCTCAACGTCTCTATAATTGACATAAAGCTGGTGAAATAGAGTCTCAAATTTACACTATTTTTATAGACAAATCACCAATACAATATACAGTATGATACTGACTGCGTGCCTGAAGTGCAACAGTAAGGATGTCACGCATATTTGTGATAAGGTTTTGTTGGAGACAAAAACCATCTGCTTTTCCTGTGGCAACGAGTTTTTGTCCAAGAGAGGGCAGCAAAGCTTCGAGGATGACTTGGAAATCCTGAAGGAAATCCGCGGTTATAGCAAGAAGGTTGGGAAGAAAATATGAGAAAACTGTCTGAGAAGGAGGTTAAACTTCTTGTTTTTATAGATGACAAGGTTGATGACCCTGTTAGGCTTTCACACCAACTTGACTTTAAGGAGTCTGAACTTAATACAGCTCTAGAAAAATTGGAAAAGAACAGTCTAGTTTTGGTGAAAAAGAAGGGCAACAAACCATTTTCCGTGAAAATAACCGCAGCTGGTCAGGAGTATCTAAAAAAGCACAAATCAGAATACTGCTAGCCGTTCTCTATAATTCTTCTTAACCTCAAAAGATATTTTCTGTCAAAACCAACCAGCGGCCTGAATACAGGTATATCCAATTTTGTCTCTTTGAAATCAGATAAAGTCTCGCCTGTAACAACTGCCTCTGACCTTGTTTTGTGAATCGCCTCTTCCAGCTCTTTGGAAGTCTTAGCTGCGCAAGGTTTAAGCTTGCGGCCAACATACCAGCGTTCCAGGGCACCAAGATATTTTTTGCTTTTGGTGATCGGGACGACACAACAGCCCCTTTTTATAAAAAACCAGGCAGCTATGACACCGTTAAAATCTTTTATAACACATGCCACCTTTCCCGCAGTCCCGACGGGTAGACCGCCAGCACAAGGGACAACCTCTGAGAAAACATATGTTCTGTCGCCCCTTATCTCAATGTGTACTGTTTTGTCTGGTTTTGACAAATTTACTTTTAACCCAAACTTTTTTACAACCTCCGCGCCTACAGACCGCTCTATATCTTGGGAGGTGAAATCGTGCTGTCCAACCCTATGGCACCTTACAGCAAAAGTCTCTTTTCCCTTGATTTTTTCAGCCAAACGCAAACACTCCTTTTTTATTTTTTTCAAATCAGTCTCAATTTTCAGGCAATGTGAAAAAGAAACGATGCCAAAAACCCTTTTCATGAGGGGCTCCATTTTCTTGTTGTAGCCTTCTATAAAAATCCTGCCGAAATCCTTCCTAACTTTGTAATCCAAACCAACAGACCTCAGGCCAGCCCTTATATTAGAAACCAAAATGTCCTCAAACCTGCGCCTGACTGGTGTGGATTTTAGTGCAAGTTCCCCATACCTTACAAGGGTTATAGAATTATTTTTTATTTGCTCCATGTGACATCCTGCTAATTGGAAAAAGAAGACCTTTCTCTATAATCTCTTTCGCAGAGTTTACCATTATTTCAAAACCCTTTATGGTGTTGTATTTAGCAATCTCCTCTGGTAAAATCCATGCATAATCAATCAACCCATCACCCAAAACAACCTCGCCAGCTTTCCATTGGACAACAAAGTTAAACCCAAGCGCGTTTCCCCCATCTGACCTTGTGAAGTGGTATGTTCGCAGCAAAGCTATTTTGTCTTCAATTTCAATGCCAGTCTCCTCCTTTATCTCCCTAATCAAGCCCTGCAGCGCGTCCTCACCTTTTTCAACCTTGCCGCCAGGGAACATCCATTTACCAGGGAAATTGGCCTCACTCTCGCTTCTTTTGACTAGCAAAAACTTGCCACCCTTCTCTATGGCTGCGGTGACTGGGACGATGTGCATAGGACTATTTATAAAAATAAGATATAAATGTATAG
>DATDTO010000111.1:0-2151 GCA_035290825.1 archaeon | reverse complement strand
TGAGCTTCTGTGCACAGCTGGCATGGTTGTTTACCACCCAGATGACAAAAGGTACCAACACCTTAATGGCAAGAAGGCTATTGTACCAATTTATGATTTGGAGATCCCAATACAGCCGCACCCGATTGCGAAACAAGAATATGGAAGCGGGATAATGTACATGAGCAAGTCTGCAGGCGACCAGAATGCTATCAGGTTTTTGATTGAGATGAAGATCGAGCCAGAGTCTTGCATCACAACAGAAGGGAAGATGGATAAGAACTCCGGGTTTTTGGATGGGATGAAAGTTGACGAGGCGAGAAAGGCGATAATAGAGAGGCTGGAGAAGGATGGGTTTTTGGTGAAGAAGGAGGAGATCAACCACAGCACACCTATTTGCGAGCGGTCAAAGCATGCAATAGAGTTTATCACGATGCCTGAATTCTATGTGAAACAGCTTGATTTTTTGGGGGAAATCAAAAAGGTCTCAGACAAGATCAGCTTTTACTCGAAAAAAAATAAACAGCTTTTACTGGACTGGATAAGCTCTGTGTCAATTGATTGGCCTGTTTCCAGGAGAAGGATTTATGCGACTGAAATCCCGCTTTGGTATTGTAAGAAGTGCAAGGAAGCCGTTGTCCCTGAAAAGGGGAAATATTACCAGCCTTGGAAAGACCAGTGTCCTGTCAAGGAGTGCTCTAAATGTAAGGGGAAAGATTTTGAAGGCGAGACCAGGGTGTTTGACACTTGGTTTGATTCATCTATTTCGCCGCTGTATATTTTACAATATACACAGAACCCGGAATTTTTCAAGAAGGCCTTTCCCGCAACTTTACGGCCACAAGGGAAAGAGATTGTTAGGACATGGCTCTACTACACTTTACTCAGGTGTTACCAACTGACTGGGAAACCTGTTTTCGATGATGTGTGGATACACTATCACATTTTGGATAAGCAAGGAAGGAAGATGAGCAAGAGTTTGGGCAATGTTGTTGATCCAGCTATGTTGATTGATAAGTTTGGTGCAGAGCCTGTGAGATTGTGGGCCGCCCTCGAGGGAAATCTTGTAGACACAGATTTCATGTGCGCAGAGGATAAGATACAGGGAAATGGGAAGTTTTTGACAAAGCTGTGGAATGTGGCGAGGTTCATTTCTGGAACAGGTACCAATATTCCGAGTAAACAACCTAAACTCTGCGCGCTTGATCAATGGATTTTGTCAGAGATTAGCCAAATAACAGCGGAGGCCAAAAAACAGTTTGGGGAATATGACTTCCACAATCCAACTGTCAGGCTAAGACACTTTATCTGGGAAATTTTTGCTTCACATTATCTGGAATTGGTGAAATCAAGGGCTTACAATCTTGAAGGTAAGTTTACCAAAGATGAACAGGAATCTGCTGTCTGGACTTTGAATTATGTGTTGGACATTGCCTTACGACTTTTGTCGCCTGTTATTCCGTTCATCACATACAAGATTTACAAGGACTTGAGGGGGAAGGATGTCCACATGGAGAAATTCCCAGAGATTGAGAAAGTGGAATTTACAGGATTTAAAACCGAAGAATTGATGGCACTCAACTCAGCGATCTGGAAAGTCAAGAGGGACAAAAACATTTCGCTGAAAGATGGGTTGGACAGTTTTGAGATCAGCAAGAAATTCAAGCCATTGGAGAAGGAGATCATTGGATTGCACAAGATAAAGGAGATAAAGTGGGTTTAGTCCTGTGTCGCCTTATAATATCACAACAGAAGCTATTTACTAACTAAGTTTACAAAAAACCAATAATATTCAAACTTGTTAACAAAAAGCTTATAAAGCTGCTAATTTTTGACAGTTAGGTTTATATATTCAATTTACCAAGTTGATAATTATTAAAAATTACATAGAACTTCTATAAAAAGTTTTATAGAAAGCTCGAAGTTGACATTGTCAACTTCCATCATAATATGTTTAAGAGATTAGACACGTTGTCAAGGACATTGGGCGCCCTCGAAGGCGGACACCTTGAAATCAGAGTAGATCCTAATTCTTCCAGTTTTAAGGAAATAGCTATTGCCAGAAAGCACGGCGGCTACGATCTTGTTAACCACACTTTTTTTGAAGAGGAATAAATTACTAAAAAACATTCTTTTGTTACACCTTAACAACCATTGCTGCTGCATGCAATC
>DATDTO010000110.1:0-2324 GCA_035290825.1 archaeon | reverse complement strand
ATTTTTGAGTTCACGAACTGCTTGACATTCACAAAAACCGCGATTGAGAGTATTGTTAGCACTAGAAGGATACCAACAACCGCCATTATAAGGACGCCGCCACCTTTAAGCTTGCGCATATATCACTGCACTCTCCACATTTTCACCAGACTTCACAGTTGTCACAATGCTGCGCTTGTGTTTGCCTTTAACACCATCACCAAAGGTCCACTCCTTGCCTGTTTCTATGTTGGTTATTTTTACAAAATCAAGTTTGGCCCTTTCCCTACAGCCTTCAGACTTACTTTCTATTAGTTCTGGGGTTATTTCACCCTTATCTTTCAGGCAGGACTCAAATATTTTTGTCCCGTCGCCAAGGGCTTGCTTCTCTACTGTCGGCTGTAACACCTCTGATGTCAGCTGGTTTTTTGGCTCTACGAGACCGATCCACAGCATGAAGGCTATCAAGATGAACAAAATAAAAGTGAATATGTACGGTACCTGTTCCAATCCACCTTTCATACAAAATTCAGTATCTCTATACCCTCCTTACTTTTTGACACAATGATGCCTTTTTTTGAAATAAAACTGTTTGGTTTTACAGGGACTAAAAGATCGAATTCACCTTTCCCCACAATAAGTTTAGTCTTGTCGCCTTCTACCACCTCGACCCTATGCGGCCCGTCCAGCCCCACTGTTATGTTGCCAATTTCATTTACACTAAGTATGTTCACGATATTTACAAGCTGATAGCCTAGAGCAGCGTCCTCGTTTATTTTATGTGCCTCGCTTCCAGGGACAAAATCCTTGTATGTGAAAAGCACGAGGACAATTATCACTACCATTATCGAACCGGCTGTCAATATCATTGTTTCTGGTACGTCTTCCCCTGGCATAATTTCACCTAACCTTCAGGTAGTTTGCACTGTTCCTTTGATGTTACTTTTTCAAAGCTTAGGATGGTGTATTTGAGGTTTTCCAGCCTGTTTATTACTACACAATATTTCCCACCTAGACCGCCCATCTCTTTGATCACGGTCCTGTCAAAAACCGCCTTCGTTATCGGGACGTTTTTGCACACAGGCTTCATTTTTATGTTGGCTTTGTTTAGGATCCAGTTTTTGCCCCAGCCCTGCACTTTGGAAGCATCGCTGTATAGTGTAAAATCTTTCAGACCGCCAATCAGGCTTGGCGCATCTTCTACTGTTGGGGCAGCCACTATGAACGCATCATAACCATCTGCGCAACCCAAATCAGACTTCAGGTTAGCAAGGCTTCCTGACTCACTTAATGCGCTGTAAAGTTGGTCTTTGTTCATGAAAGCGACCCCATCGGTGCAAGGACCAAAATCAACAAAAACGCTTTTGCTGTCCTTGACATTAGCAAGTTCATTAAACGCTGTTTGTATAGACTCCATCTGTGTTAGCGCCTTTTCCCAACAGACCGACCCGCTGCTTGCAGTAAAGTAAATGTGGTAAACGATGTAGAATCCAAAAAGCGCGATGACTATTGATATAAGAACGCCCAAACCAATGTCAAGTACACCTTTCCTAAACCGAGCCATATTTAGATTAGTGGACAGAAGTTAATATAGGCTCCAAAGCTTCTAAAATAAGTGTGTAAAAATAATGTGTGCTTTGTTTTTTAGCAGCCCGAAAGTTGCTTGGCTGCACAAGAACAGTCGCCCACAATTTGTTTGCAGCTTTGGTATACTTCTATACCATCTGAACCTTTAACCTTGTTTGTTGCAACGTTCCATGTTGCAGGCATCGAATTGGAACTGGCGCAGACTGCGGCTGCAGATTGCCTGCATGCGCTTTGGGCAGTGCCGAATTCAACTGCAGGCCCTAAACCACCCTGGAAGATGACCAGGACTATCACAGCTACTATAAGGATGACAACAAGGGTCAATACTACTGTCAACGGTATTTCCATAATCTCACAATATGATTATTTTGTCAGAGCCCATTTAAATATTGGTAATACTCATAGGCACTTAACCATCGCCACACAATGGGTCTGTTTCATACATACATGGATAAGGCAAATCGTCCTCACTGGCGTCTACTTATCTCCTCAAATCAGGACTGCCTGGTTTTAGCGGCCATATCCTGTAAAGACCAACGTCCTCTTTTGGGACAGGATATATCAAATTTTCTTTGTTGAAACCGATATGAGTCAGCGCAAGGCTAGCACCCATAATACTTCTATAAGGCGCGTCAATGTCTTGAGGGACCGGATTCCCGGTTATATCCAAAGGCATGCCAGCACAAATATTTTGTTGACCGGCCTTATATGTTGATTTTACATCGCTTACTGTCCTATTCCTATATGCTAATGGGTAG
>DATDTO010000109.1:0-6520 GCA_035290825.1 archaeon | reverse complement strand
TCCATCTAGTCCTTCTGTATTCCAATTAAATTGTCCGTTGTTACTTAATCCTGTTTGTATTTGATTCCATGCAACTCCGTCAGTTGAGTAGAGTAGGGTTACTGTTAGAGCGTCTCCATCCACATCGCTTGCATTCCATTTTATTTGTTGTATTCCATTCCATAATTCTCCACCGTTTGGTTGAGTTAACAAAACTACAGGAAGGTCATTTACTGGCGTGATATTTAGGGTTACTAAGTTTGATTCTACAGAATCTCCTGAGATATCTGTTGCTCTGAATTTTACTGAATCTAATCCTGTGAAATTGGCATTTGGTGTGAAAGTTATTAAGTTATTGTTTTGGTTAACTACAACATTTGATGGCTCGGTTACAACAGAGAAATTTAAGCTGTCGCCAACATCTACATCAGAGAAAAATTGTGATAGATCCAAGACAGGTGAACTTGTATCTTCTAACCATGTTCCAGGTGATATTGTCGATGTCGTCGGTGCATCGTTGGTGTTGGCTACTGTTACTGTAAACGATTGTGTAGCTGTCAATAGGGTATCAGATACTTGGACTGTCACCGGATTTGGACCAACTTGGCTGTTGTCCGGTGTCCAGGAGATAAGACCTGTTGATGGATTTATTGTCATGCCTGTTGGGGGTGTTGTTAGGCTGAATGTTAAAGCATCTTCATCTACGTCAAAGGCATTTACATCATAGCTGTATGCAGAGTCTTCTATTGCTGTTAAAACGGCTGTGGATGTTATTTCAGGATTATCATTTTGAGGTAGAACTGTTAGATTAACAACAAAATTACCATTTACAGATTTTCCAAGTGGATCTGTTGCTGAAAATAGAACCTGTCTTTGACCTGTGAAGTTTGCATCTGGGATAAAGGTTACAACCCCGTTTGATGAAATTGAAATTTGTATATTTTGAACAGAGCTTGCAGAATAGTTTAGTGTGTCACCATCTGAATCAAAAAATTCTGTACTTAGATCAGCAGTGTTTGGAGCATCCTCTAGCCAAAATACCCCATTAAATGTTTGTGTTGAAACAGGCGGCCTGTCTTTGATGTATGCGAGAGTTGTCAATGGCACTGTTGTTGTTTCGCCCAAGAAAGTGATTGTACCGGACTGCAGGACATCATCTGTCACGGTTGCAGAGGTTACTGTCATGTTTTCGATTCTGGATCTGCCTGTTATTGTGGAATGTGTTACAATAGAATTTATTATGTCAGAGTCTGTTATTGTAGAATTTTTGACAGTTGATGGATCGATAAAGGCATTTGTCAAGGTGACATTTTCAAGGACAGCGTTGATTGCAGTTGAATTGATCAGGATTACATTTACTAAAGTGGAGTTTTGGACAACTGAATTTTGAGTCACTGTTGAATTAAACAAATTTGAATTCTGGGTTACATTGGAATTTGTTATGGTGGAATTTGTTATAGTGGAGTCTGTAACTGTAGAACTTGAGACAGTTGAGAATTCATTTATTGTAGATCCTGTTGTAATGGATCCAAAAATCTCATTTACTGGATTGACTGTAAGGGTTATTACATTACTTGTTTTTGTTTTCACGTTTACGCCGTCTGGCTGACCTTTGTCTATTCCTATAAATTGTATTGTCCTTGTTTGCCCACCATCTGAATTAAAGTTTAGATCAGGTGTTAGGGTAGCCACGAAGTTTGATACTGTGACTTGTATGTTTGCTGGCTGCGAAACTGGGAGGATTGATTGGAATGGGCCTTCTATATCAGAAAAGTAATCCAAGAGGTTGATTGTTTTTACTGTGTCTTCGTCCCATTGTTGGTTTGGTATACTAGTTGATGTTGGGTCGTCGTTGACTGGGTTAACTGTTATTGTAAATTGTGTTGTCGCTGTTTTGCCGCCTGAATCTGTAAGTGTTAGTGTTAGTGTGTTTGCCCCAGATGCTTGTGGAACTGAATTTATTGTTAGCACATCTGTGGCTTGGTTTAAGGAGACAGATAGGAGGTTTGTATCAACCCCAGAAACCGACCAGACTAAACTGTTTCCATCTGCTGCTGGACCATCTTCTTCATCAGATTCCAAAGAAGTGAGATCAACTGTTATCGGGTTTGTAAAGTTTTCTGCTTCTAATGGGTTGGCTATAGAAGCTGTTATCACAGGTGCGTCGTTTACAGCGGCTATGTTAACTGTTTTTGTGGTTGTGTTTGTCGAACTGTCTGCATCTGTGACTGTTAAGTTCACTGTTTTGGTTCCAGGTGTTGTGTAACTTTGGGTTGGTGGAGCTTGCAGGGTTGATGTTTGGCCATTTCCAAAATCCCATGACCACCCGACAATTTGGTCCCTTGGTGTTGTTGATGCATCTGTGAATATTACACTCTGCTCCTCTGTTGGGTTTGCAGAGATTGAGAAATCTGCGGCTGGTTTCCCGTCAACTACTGTCACGGTTATGGATTTCTCGGCTGTGAGACCACCTGATTTTGTCACAGTGAGTGAGGTTGTATAAGCTTGGGATGGGTTGGTTGCGTTGTATGTGTGGACAATTGTGTTTTGTTTTGCTGTGTATGCTAACTGCGTGTCATCATCAAAATACCATAGCCAATTTGTTATTGAATCTGGTGAAGCGTCTGAGAACTCTGTGAATGTTACTGTGAATGGTTCTATCCCTGTCACTGAACTGTCAGGTGTGAACTGTACACGCGGAAATGCAGAATCGAAGACTGTGATATAATCCTGTTTTACAGCAGGGTTGGAAGGACTTCCATCTGCATCTGTTACATTCAATGTCACTGTGTAGTTGCCATTTGCTGTGTAAGGGTGCGATATTGTTGACTGGTCTGAATTAGGGATAACTGTACCATCGCCAAAGTCCCATGTGTATTTCAGTGGTTGGTCGCCGCCTTGGGCAGTTGCCTGGAATGTGGTTGTCATTGAACCCTCAACGCCTGTCCTTGGGGTGGTTGCGGAGAAGTCGACTGAACTCGGGACAGCGTCAGTGATTGTTATTGGCGAGGATGTTGAGACCACTTCTGTTGCTGTGACAGAATCAGCTGCGCAGTCTGTGACTTTTGTTTTGACCTCAACTATGTATGTCCCTTGCTGTGTTGGTGTGAAAGAAAATGGAGCGTCTTGGTTGGAGCTTATCAATGGAGCCACGGAGACAACTGAAGGTGAGCCGACTACAGCTCCTGTGCTGTTTTTAACAGTGAAGGTAACATTTGTTGTGTAAGAATATGGATCTGCTAATTCAGTTGGTATTGGTGGGTTTACTGGAAGTGAGCTTGGATAGGACAGAGCAGCTTTTATGTTGGCTGTTATTTGGACTGGGTTGTTTTCTTGTATGCTTGATGGTGGTATTGTTATTTGATTTACTGTGGCATTCCTGTTTTTGTGGCTGCTGAATGTGAAGCTTATTGGCGGCGGGTTTGGGCTCTCTGCGCCTGAGTAATCGCTGATGAATATTTTTGAGTTCTTGCATGTTGCATAATCATATTCAACAAAACGGCCAACATTGTCTATTTGGTACGTGAGTGATGTCGCTGTCCCGGAGCTGGTTTGTTTTCCGCTGTCAACTAGAGAAGGGCAAGACGTTTCTGTACATTTGGCTATTGTTGTGGTGAACGGGACATTGGCATTTAGCTGCTGGTTAACAACAAAGGCAAAAACTGAAGCGGATAGTGTTATGGCTAGTAAAATTGCAAAAACTATTATCAGCCTGCTACTAAGGCTGCCAGACATCCTTTTAAAAAACATGTTACTACTGCGAAATTACTCCAACCAACAACCTAGAATTAAGATTAAGCTTTATAAGCCTATCTGTTCCGGACAGGAAAATATTTAAAGCTTTCCTTGACAGGCCACTAGTGTGTTATAGTATAATAATATGTTATTGGGGCATGTGAACGCTTAAATATCCAAAGGTTCATATTGTAATTCAATTTGAACGATTTTATGATTATACCTGTAAGGTGTTTTTCTTGTGGCAAGCTTTTGGGTCAGCACTGGGAGCCATTCAAGAATAGGACAAATTCTGGCGAGGATTCGAAGACAGTTTTAGACTCTCTAGGTGTGGAAAGGTATTGCTGCAGAAGCTTATTTTTGTCAAATGTTGACATCGCCAAGGAGATTGGACAGTTTGTAAAATAGTGGCTGAGTATGGGAAGATTTCTAAACACAGTAAGCGGGCTTTTGATTGGTGCAATTGGTTTGTATGGTTGTAGCTCAAACATAGATGCCACCAAACCCATTATAACTAATGTGCCTGAAATAGTCAAAAACATTAAAAAGTATGAGGGGAAAGCTGTTGGGTTTGATGGCCCCGCTTTTGCGCGCAGAAGTGGCTACCAATTGAACGGCTTTTTGGACGCGGATGGGACTGATAGAACTACAAATGACAGGATTCCATTAGTTGCGGCACCAATCATTACAGAAAGGAACAATATAGAAATGGAGCATAGGATGGATAGCGCATGCGAACTGCTTTCAGGTGATAGAGGTACACCGCATGTCCGTGGTGTTGTTAGGAAAGGGGTTTTTGAAGTTTATGAAGTTACAGTAACCAGACCACATATGGATAAGGTAAATGGGGTTCTTGAACAAGTGAACACAGGTGTTTACATGCCACTAAAGGGCGTGAAGTTCAACTTTTAATCTGCCACTGTCAAGAAGAAGGGTATTTAAAGATTTATATACTTTATTGCACATATTTAACTAAATGCTGAAAACTGCAGTTTGAAATTGACTGCGGTCAATTTCGGTCTGTTTATGGCAAAGAAATTTAAAAAGAAAAGTTCTAAAGGGGCCGCTAAAAGGGCTAAGATAAAAAGGCCGCTAAAAACTAAGTTTTTGAAAGCCAGAAAACAAAAAAAGCTAACAGCTTCTAAGGCTAAGCCTAGGGCTAAAGTTGGAGGGAAAGCTATGAAAACCGCAAAGGTTGGAGGTAGTCAGTCAAAGATTACACCACAAACGCAGATAAGGGGCAGTTTTAATATAAAGGTTGAAAATGTTGTTGCTTTTGCAAGCTTGGGCGTGGATATACCACTAGAAAGGTTAGTCACAGAGGTTGAGAACACTGAATATGAGCCTGAGCAATTTCCTGGTTTAGTTTATAGGCAGACAGACCCTAGAGCAGCTGCTTTGATTTTTTCATCTGGCAAGGTTGTTTGCACTGGAGCGAAGAGCATAGAGAATGCCAAGATCGCGATGGGCAAGGTTGCTGACAGGATAAGGCAACTTGGGATAAAAGTTCCAAAGACATACCCAATCGAGATTGAAAATATTGTGGCTTCTTCAAAAATAGACGCTAAGCTGAATTTGGAAGAGATTGCCTTCATGCTAGAGAATGCTGAATATGAGCCTGAGCAATTTCCTGGTTTAGTTTTCAGGATCTCAGAGCCGAGGGTAGCATTTTTGCTGTTCAGTTCTGGAAAAATAATCTGCACAGGCGCGCACAGCTTGGAAGATGTAAGCAGGGCTTTGGACAAGTTTAAGGAAAAGCTTGAAGAGATCGGACTAAAAGTGACACCTTCAAAGGAAGAGCCGCCAAAAATCCCTACCAAGGAAGAGACGCCCAAACCTGCTCATTCCAAGGGTTAATTTTCTGGAAGCCTTTTATAAGCCGGTTCTAAATATAAATAGAGAGTTATGGAATTTAAGGTAGTTCTAGAAAAAGACGAGGATGGATGGTATACAGTTACTGTTCCAGCCTTGCCTGGATGTATTTCTCAGGGAAAGACAGAACAAGAAGCAAAAAAAAATATACAAGAAGCAATAAGACTGCACATTTCTATGTTGGCAGAGGATGGTATACCAATAAGGCATGATAAAAATATCAAAGAGACAACAGTCGCAGTAGCTATATGAGCAAGCTGCCAGTTATTTCTGGAAAAGATTTAGTTAAGGCTCTAACAAAACAAGGCTATTATATTAGAGGTCAAACTGGGAGTCATATTCATCTTAGACATCATGTAAAACCAGCAATAACTATCCCCAACCACCCAACAATTTCAAGGGGCACATTAAACGCCATAATTAAACAGCTTGGTATGACAAGAGAGGAGTTTATTGAAATGCTGGCTTGAGCCATGTAACTATAACCTTATAAATCTATCCTCACCAAATAGTAGTATTAAATGAGATTAATATGTCAAGAAAATATTTTGTGACTCAAGAAAGAGGTTCTGAATCTCATGTAGCAGCTTCGAATGCATCTATGCCAGTTGTTATAGCTTTAACTAGACGACTTACACTTTATCAAGGAGATCGTGTGGATGAAGCAATGGGTGTAGCTCAAAATTTAATAGCTGGAAGATTGGTTACCTATACACACTGTCCAGATAAAGGATCGATAGGAAGGGGGGTTGACGTGTATAAGAATGGTAACCCTGTTGATGGAACATTTTCTGATGATAGTATTCCAGAGTTAAATCCATTGGGCTAGCTAGAAGTCAGAGCCGAGCGTTGGTCAAGTGGCAGAAGGGCATTTTTCGGCGAATTTTCTCCAGAAGAAATGACAATAAGGGGCTCCGCCCCTTATGATCCCCGC
>DATDTO010000108.1:0-4770 GCA_035290825.1 archaeon | reverse complement strand
ATACACCTGTTTCGCCCGCTTCATGAAATCGGGGTTTGTTTTATGGCCATAATCACTGATTGTCCCGATAGCCGCAATCCACATCTGTTTTTCTATATTCACCCCGAACTCCTTTAGCATGTCGAATACCATCAAACTGGTTGGCACATAGGCCTCAGGTATGCTGAACCTTGGATTGATGTGGAGGATGCCAAAATCATTTAAGTCCTTCCTTATCACATGGTGGTCCAGGACAACTATCTTTGTGCTTTTTAATTTCTGTTTCAGCGAAACCATGTTTTCCCAGTGCTCGTCAACAGCCAGATCCAAAAACACTATAAGCTGCGGGTTCTTGTCAACCAATTCATTTACCATATCATAGCTTACAAACGGGTCTTTGATTGAGATGGTATCAAAGTCGAAAAATTTCAAGAGCAGTGCAGCTGAACAATTACCGTCAACGTCGCGGTGGTGGACCACTAATTTTTGCCTTAACTTGAAACACTCCTTAATCTGCTTGAACTCCTCTTTGTAGCTGTTTGTCCAATACATAAAACACCAAGTTGGGTCTACGCCTCCTTTACCATCTCCATGTATATGTCTTCGAATCCGAGGCTTTTATAGAAATCCCTCGTTTGCTTGTTTTTTGGCGAAGTTTTGAGCACGATAAAGGGTATGTTGTTTTCTTTGGCGAATTTCTCAGCCTCTTTGAGAAGCTTGGTGCCGACACCCAGATTCCTGAATTTTTCTGAGACAATAAGGTACCTTATATACAATTTTTTATCATAAATATTGACTTGCGACCTTTGTTTTATTTCAGCCTTTAGGTAGCCGGCGACCTTGCCTTCTACAACCGCCACAAGAAGGTGCTCTGAGGTGTTTTGGAGCGATTTTTCGATGAGGGATTTCCAGAAATCATGGACATTGTCTTTTTTTTGTATATATTTTCTTTCAGCAGCCGAAATTTCCAAACCAATGTGCCCTGTCTGCAACTCTTTTAGAAGTTGTATTATGTCGCCTACGTCTTCTGCTTTTGCCTTTCTAATTAGAACAGATTCCATTTTCAACCAACCCTTTGAAAACCTATTTGGACCTTTTTGCCCTCAAATTCCAGTTCACCTTTGCTGCCCTTTAATTCGCCAACAACAATCTTCTTGGCGCCAACACCGGCAGCCAAGTCCTTTTCAAACTTCTTTAACACTTCAGCTGTTTCTTTATCACAGGTGAAAAAAGCCTCTATGGAATCGGAAACTTGAAGTTTGTTTTCTTTTCTCAATTCTTGCGTTCTCCTTATCAGCTCCCTAACCAAAGACTGGTCTTTTAAAACAGAGCCCAACTTCAGTTTTCCCCACTCAAACTCCTTGCCATCATCGACTTCTTCCACAAAGTTGACACTTTCAGTGTTGCCCAATACTTTTATTACATCAACCAAACCCTTCACATCCCCCCCTCCACCATTTACTTGCAGGGAGACTTCTGACAAAGGCCACCTTACCTTTATTCCAGCCTCCTGTCTCATTGAGTTTATGGCCTCCACAATCAGTTTTACCCTGTCCATACCAGCTTCTAAATTTTTGTCAATCAAGGAATTATCGCTCTCAGGCCATTCAAGGATGTGTATGCTTTCTGCCTTTTCAAACTGTTTAAAGAAGTTCTGGTATATGTACTCAGTTAAAAACGGTATAAATGGCGCAAGAAGCTTTAGGACTTCAAACATGCTTACATAGAGGGTTTGCAATATCTCATCTTTTTCCTTACCTTCATAACCGCGCTTTACCTTGTCCCTTATAAGGTGCACATAGAACCTAGAGAATTCGTTTAGCGCAAAGTCTTCCAACTCCTTTATTGCTTTATGTGACTGCATGTCATCGAGGTCTTCTGTAACACTTTTTTTGAGCGATTCCAGCTTTGACAAAAACCATTTAGTTAGGATGTCATGTGATTTTAATTTAGACTTTTTAAAGTTGTTGTCTTCCAGGTAGGTTTTTATGTAGTTTGTTAGGTTGAAAAATATGTCAATCTTTTTCTTCTCATCACTGGCTATGTTGAACCCAAACTTGAGGTTGAAATTTGGGTTTTGTCCTGTATAAACCCACCGCATTACATCGGCCCCCATCTTCTCAACCGCATCATCAAACCATATAGCATTGCCTGTGCTTTTGTGCATTGGCTTCCCACTCTCATCGCGGACTTCTTCATACGCCAATACTTTTTTGTATGATGTATTCCCTTCAAGTGTTGTGCTCATGAAAAGGAGGGAATAGAACCAAAGCCTTACCTGGGCGCGCATCTCTATTACCTGGGCTGCTGGATACCATTTCTTCCAGTAATTTTTGTCCTCTAAATAGTTCAGGGTTGAGAACGGGACTATGCCAGCATCCAGCCAACAGTCGCCTACGTCTGTTGTCCTTTTGGCTTCCTTTCCACATTGACACTTTATTTTAATTTCATCTATCCATGGCCTGTGCAGCTCCGGTAATTTATCAACCAAAGCAGGGTTTGCGGCCTTTTTCTTGAGCTCATCCAAAGAACCGAGAACATCTACACTACCACACTCACACTCATAAAACATTAAGGGCAAGCCCCAGTACCGTTTTCTGGAAATGTTCCAGTCCTCCATGTTTGTGAGCCAGTCCTCCATCAATTTCTGGACGTGCTCTGGATACCATTTGATTTTTTGGTTGTTTGCCTTCATTTTGTCTCTTATCCCATCGGCCTTTATGTACCACGCATCATCCAACCTGAACACAAGATCCTCTTTGCATCTCCAGCATATTGGATACCTGTGCGTGACTTTTTCCTTCTTGAAGAAGAACCCATTTTTTTGCAAATCAGTTAATATAGGACCCAGAACCTCTGTCACATGTTTTCCTGTCAACCAATCAAAACCTTCTATATACTTCCCGTCTTCTGCGAGAGGAGCTATCGCCTTCGCGCCGAGTTTTTTGCCTAATATATAATCTGATTCACCGCAACCGGGGGCTATGTGGACTATGCCAGTTCCTTCTTCCTCACCAACCTCTTCCCATAATACAACTTTGTGGACAACTCCTTTTTGAGCAGGTAAATAATCAAAGGGCCCAATATATTCCAATCCAGCTAGCTCATTCCCTTTTAGCTCTGAAATAATTTTAGCGTCTGGCATCAATCTTTTGCACGCCTTTTCACCCAGATAATAAATTTTACCGTCATACTCTGCCTTCACATACTTGAATTCAGCAGACACCGCTGCCAGCACATTTGATGTCAGTGTCCATGGTGTTGTTGTCCATATCAGCAAGTATTCGTTTTTTCTGCCTTTTATTGGAGATTGAAAATATACAGAGACGTGCTGCCTTTCTGCATATCCGCCATCACTCATCTCATGTTTTGATGATGCTGTCCCACATCTCCAACACCAAGGCAGGCTTCTTTTTCCTTTATACAGCCACCCATTCTCATGACACTTTTTCAGGAAATGCCAGATGTGTTTGATGTTGTTGTCTGAGAAAGTGTAATAGCTGTTTTCCCAATCCATCCACTGGCCAAGCCTTATTGATTGGTTTGTCTGTATTTGAGAAAACTTGTTAACCCGTTCCCTGCATTTTTTTGAGAAGTTTTCCAATCCAAATTTTTCAATGTCCTTTTTTGAGTTAAGGCCCAATTCCTTCTCTACTTCAACTTCCAACCACAAGCCTTGGCAATCAAAACCGTTCTGGAATCGCTGATCGAAACCTTGCATTGCTTTGAACCTCTGGTAGACATCCTTGAGTGTTCGGCCCCATGCATGGTGGACACCCATTGGATTGTTTGCAGTTATAGGCCCGTCCATGAAGAACCATGGCTTTTTCCCCCTGTTCTTTTCCATCAGCTTCTCAAAAACTTTGTTCTTCTCCCAAAATTCCAAAATTTCCTTTTCCAGTTTCTGTGGCTCGTATCTTTGATTTTCCATAGTCATAAACAATCGCAATAGTATATTGCAAAATGCTATTATTTAAATGGTTATTTCCTCACCCTCGCAACTTGTCCACCATTTGATTTTTGCAATTCTTTTGCGTTGATTCTTATCAAAGAGTTGGGTGTCCCACCACCGGCATACACATTTTCCTTTTCCATTACTTTTTGGTCTATCAAAAACGTTGCTTCATACCCAAACGGTGGTGTGCCACCGACTATGTATCCTGTTTTTTCCAAAGCCTCTTCTGGGGTGGCCACTCTAGGACGTTCTATATTCAATGCTTTGGAAACGCGTTCTGTGCTTGCCCTGTCTGAACCCAAAACTATTGCCCCTATAACATTTCCGTCACTGGTGATCATGCAAATAGTTTTAACAAAATCGTCCGGCTGTGCTTTAGCTTCCCTGCACGCATCTTCAACAGTGTGCACAGAGTTCTCAAAGTGCAGATGTTCTGCATTCACGTGGTTTTCTGCCATCCACTTCTTCAGTTTTTCTTCGTACTCTTTAACATCCAATCTCCTTTCACCAGAACCATGCAAATTGTTGTTCATAAAACCTCCGAAGCCAGAGAACTAAAGAACAAAATTAGGCAGCTATAATAACAGATATAGGCACATCTACTAAAACTAGACCTATCGTGAGTGAACGGTTTTTCATGCCCATATAATAATCTGTTTTGGATAGTGGGATTTATAAAACTGCTGGGTAGGGAAGGCCTTGGGACAAGTTAATTCTGTACCCTTATAAAAAACAAGTTGTGAAGGAAACCAATAGCAAGCATAGCCATACTCTGCCTGTCTTCTCTTTTCTGGCGGATAAGTCCGCCAAATCTGCTTTTATCAGAAGAGAATCCT
>DATDTO010000107.1:0-4024 GCA_035290825.1 archaeon | reverse complement strand
ACAAGAGCATTTCACTGAGACGAAACTAAACAACTTTATCACGCTATATGAAAAAGATATTTTTGAAGTACTGGCTAACTGGAATCATGGAGAAATTGACTTCGTTTTTATAGATGCAAAAAAAGAGGACTACCAAAAATATTATGAATTGGTCTTACCGTTGTTAAAGGGCGGGGGTTTGATTGTCGCAGATGATGTCGGTAAATTCGAAGACCACGTTAAACCATTTTTAGAAAAAGTCAAAAAAGATGTTAGTGTAGTTTCTCAATTTTTAGATCTTGACGATGGATTGATGCTGATATATAAAAAATAACGGCGAGGCTGAGTCATAATGCCAGTCGCTTAGATCCTCCCATCAATTGATAACTTAGGTATCGTGATGGTCTATTTCCACCTCTTTTACAACAAGATCCTTGCCCTCCTTTGTTATTGCGTAAATCACGTCCTGTTTTAACCTGTCTTCAAGCTCCCAGTCCCTTTGAAGGAAGCCGAAGGAGACCAGCTTTTGCACAGAGGACATCACGCTGGCTCCGTCCTCTGGATTTAGTGTAAGCAGGTCCCCAAGTGTTTGGTATTTTTTCATGGAGAAATTTCTGAGCACGTTTGAATCAGTGCTTGATATCCTAAACTCTTCCCTGACGATCAACCTACTCATCCCTGCAAGTCTCACAGTAAACACCTCCTGGCTCGGTAGCAGCTTGCACCAGTGTTTCAGAATATTCCCCGCAGCCGTCGCAGACCCCAACCATGGATACCGCATTTTTTGTGGCTTCTATTGGACCCCTATCGCTTTTTATGTGCTCTGACCCTTCGAATGGGTAGAAGAAAAATATTTTCCCAAAGCTCTTTGCCAGGTCTGGGCTTGTTTGCGCCAGCCAGTGGTATACTTCATGTGTGTAGCAGTACGGGCATATCGGCGATTCATTTAGCATTTCGCAGTTTAGGCACGGTTCATAGTTATCTGCCACAAGCGTGTGGAAATGCGACTTCACCTCGTTGTGGAACTTAGAGAACTGGTGTGTTGCAGGTTTTGGCAGCCACTTGCCCACATCTTTTGATATACAGTCTATACAAAGGAAATTCCATACAGGCTCCCTACATATTTGACAAATTATTGCGTCTTGATCCATAACCTGGGGACAATCCCCATTCACCCCCATTAATACCAAAAATGACTTTGTCACTTTCAGTTGATTGGTTGTGTCAAACAGTAGCCTGTCCCAGCTGGAGGCAGAAACACACTGTATTTCAAGTTTCTGCTTCAACCAAGGTTTATGAGCGGCTCAATTCACATCTCAACCTCATTTCACCTTAGTTATACAAAAGGTTCGTGAAATATAAAGAACTCCTAAAAATACTATTACAATTTTCCTGTTAAAATGATCAATTTGACAATGTTTTTTGCTACAATAGTCACATTCTACTATAACTTATTTTATAATACTTTGAAAATTTGTTGGTGCTTGTAATAAAACATATAAAAGTTTATAAAGCCTGCTGTTATATTAATACAACGCTGGTACTTATGGTTTCTAACGGCAAGCAAAATGGCCTCCAATTGGTTGAGAATTTGGATAGCGGGGAACAGAAGGTGTATAACTCGGTTTTTGTTGAGCACAAGCACGTTAACATACTAAGCAATGACCTTGCGCTTCAAATTGTTAGCAAGCTTGCGCAGTCAAAGGCGTGCGCGATGGATTTGTCACGGGAACTAAAGCAGCATGAGCAGAAGATATACTATTACTTAAGGAAGTTGGAAGAGGCGGGCGTGATAAAGAAAGTGGGGACGGAAAGACGCTTTGGAATGATCGCGAAGATGTATACATCCGTGAGCCCCATCGCTGCGACAAAGCTGTATGATGATGGTGATATTATAACTTCTAGTAATAATGGCAAAAATCCCCACCTACACAAATTATTGAGCCCCTTCGTCGAGAATGGTAAATTAAATGCTAAGATAATAGTCGGTGACACTTATCCCCATGGAAAATATAACAAGCATGACCTATTCTCCTTATTCCTAATAGACTTTTTCCTTACATTGGGGGGCAGAATAAACAATTTAAGTACACAATCCTATGAAATTGATGTTTTTATTAAGAAAGGCGAACTTGAAGAAAACAATATTATTTTAATAGGGAACAATATGAGCAACACGATAATTGAGAGCATTAATGATAAAATACCTGTCTACTTCACTAACCACGAAACTATCAAATCAAAAATAACCAATAAGGAATATAATGATCCCAGAGTCGGCATTATTATAAAGTGCGATAGCCCATTTAACACAAACAAAAAAATGCTTCTGGTTGGCGGAACCACGTGCCGTAGCATGCGCGCAGCAAATATGGCACTTATATCTAAACTTAAAGAAATATCAGACCCACACTCAAACTTCAACATAATTGTTGAGGGGTTGGATACAAATGGCGATGGCATTATTGACGATGCAAAAATACTGGAGCACAATAATCTATGATACCTAAAAAGGATTACGTTGAAGAGTTTGAAGCATTGGATAACAGATATGGTGTTGGCAGTATAGTTTTAGATAGACTTAAAAGGTCGGTTGGTGACAGAAAAATTTTAGTCTGCACAATTGGTTATACAGGAACAAAACACTTTGACTCTGCTGTCAGGGAGAGGTTTGATAGGTGTGGAATAAATTATGAGGCGAGGCTATTGCCAGAGATAGATAAAAAAGGCGGCGGCAACTATAGGCCTTTTGTTGCCGATCCTGAAGGGTTTAGAAGCGATGCTGAAATACTTATGCTTTTTGACGGCATAATAGAAGACGGTGGGACAATGGTTGGGGCAAATGTATGGGCTCTTAAAAACCTTCAATCAATAGGGCCAAAAAAAGTGCTTTCTGTTGCCATTAAGGACAATAAAGGGATTGCAAACTATTCATTTGTGCCTACTTTTTTCATAGACACGAGTTATGTGGGTCCGGCAAGGGGAATTGAATTGCTCGCCCCGCCTGACGATATTGTCGCTGTGAGGGATAGTTTTGAACACCTTTCCACCGAGAACCCTTATGACCACACATTATTTGGTTGGCTGGGTGAGAGCTGGAGAGAGGACAGGGTCAACATTGAAGAAAGCGCTAGAGTAGATTTAAGCGCCGCAAGCTCAACTAGAATTGTCCCACAATCAGAGGTTCGGTATACAGAACATCCCATGGGAGGCCAGAAAACCGCGTCTAATAGAACACTGCGAATAGAGGTCGCCACACCTTCTATGATTGACCTCGAAGAAAAATATAGGGACAGCCTTAAGATTAGGATTGGTTTATTCCTTAGGCGCATAACAGACCGTGCTTTTGGTTTGTAAATTTTGCGGTTGGGTTTCTATCGCAGCAACGGTTGTTTCTCTGATATTGGGCCAGAAAAGCTTAAAAGACTTATTGTTATTGTTTGTATTGTTATGTTAAAAAGGGTAGTTCTTACATCAAAATTGACCCCCATAGAGCGCGGTAACTTGCTTAGAGGATTTGATATAGGCAACACTTACATGGACCAGATAGTCAAGTTTGTTGGCGATAAAAACTTTTTGGTTTTTGGCTTTGAGTATAGGGGCGTCCCATACGCTGGACAAATTGCAGCAAGCTTAAGTTCCGAAGAGACTGAGAATGGCGAGAGGTTTAGGGAGGGAATTGTCGACACTGTTTATCCTGTTCAGAATAGAGACGCCGACGGCAAGATAACAGGATATGGATTAGGCTCTATTAGCAAAGATATGCTACCCGTAAGGAAAAGGATTCTTTTTGTTGATGAAAGTTTTGAAGATTATGACCTTTTTGGGCTTCCTCCAAATTTTGTCGCCGCCAGAAAGATGCTTGGATATTCATATGAGATAGACAAGGAGTCTGGCAAGCCTGTTTGCAATCTGGGAGACTGTGCCTTTGTTAAATGTTCGCCATTCCAGTTTATGACTGCGCAAGAGGTTTATCAATGGACATTTGAACGGATGGGGGAAGATGGCAATCCAATGTTTAAATTAACAGTGGAAGATTTGCGCA
>DATDTO010000106.1:0-3672 GCA_035290825.1 archaeon | reverse complement strand
CTCTTTCATGGCCTCAAGTCTTGATATCAAGAATCTTCAAAAGGTTCTCAACTCAGATCCTGCTACTAGAGTGGCTTCCTCTGGGGTTGGTTCTTCTGGCAAAGAAACAACATATTTCGGTCCAGCAACTCGGGCAGCTGTTCAGAAGTTCCAAGTTAAATATAGTCTAGCTACTCCGGGAGGAGTAGGATATGGGGTTTTTGGTCCAAAAACTAGAGCAAAGGCGGCTGAAGTCTCAAAAATGAAAGGATTATAGGGTATAGAGTAGGTTAAAATACAAAAGACTCCTTATTGCAAAGGGGTTTTTTGTTGGATATAATGCTATATATGGAAATTACAAAAACACATAAAATCATAATCAGCACTGTGGCTGTCTTGGTATTACTAGGCGTCTATATTGCCTTTAGTAAAAAATCAGAAGCACCGGCCGAGCCTGTAAATCCTACAGCCAGCTCAACAATTACCACAGCTACTTCTTCTGGCACACAAATAGTAACTCAAGGCTCTGGTGGGTATAAAATAGAGCAAGTTTCATTGGATAATAAAAAAAATGTTCCACAGCCTATTCCGGATTTGAACAGGCCAGTTATTTCATCAGGTTCTGTCTCCGTCTCCAGCGAGGCCATTGTCAGAGCCACTGAGAGAATATTGGCTATGCAGTCTAGATTAAAGAAAGACCCCGCTGATTTAGCCGCTTGGATTGAACTGGGAATTTATCAGAAAATGGCAGGGGATTATGATGGGGTATTGATTTCCTGGGGTTATGCTACAAGACTTACTCCAACCAACTATGTTGCTTTTGCTAATCTTGGTGACTTTTATGCCTATTTCATAAAAGACGCAACTAAATCAGAAACTTATTACAAAAAAGCCATATCCGTAGCTCCAAAACAGGCTTATCTTTATACACAACTTGCTGATGTTTACAGGTATGTGTTTAAGGATCTCGTAAAAGCCAAGGCAATAATTGATCAGGGGTTGTCTCAGATTCCGGATGACCCGAATCTACTCCAAATGAAAGCTGTTTTAGCAGCCAGTAGTTAGCATCTAGCATTTAGGTAAAGATACAAGCAAATTTTCCCTAGCCACTAGACACTGGCTACTATATACTATCTTTATGTCAAAGTATTTTGATAAAGATTTTTTCAAGTTTCTCTTCGGATTCCTGACTATTGTTTGTATTAGTCTGATAATCATTTTAGTGACAAAAATCTATGCAGCACAGTAGATTGCTTTTGATATCTATATTATTTCTATTTTTCCTGCCAGTTTTTTCTTTTGCTGATAGTTCGTATATTTTTTCGACTGATTCACAAAGTGTTGATGTTGGGGTTATGTCGAGTAAAATAAATATTCAGGCCAGTGCTCCTGTGATCGAAACTACATATTTAGTCCTTACTTCCTCCTCAGCTACTGGACAGTTTTTGACTAGCTCTGGAAATCCTCAAACAAGCGCTGTTTATATAAGCACAGGAGATTCAAATCGCGGTGTTTATTATAAAGATTCCACGGCTGGTGATTTTATTATTACCGCAGTTGTCCAAAATAAAGCTAAAACAAGTACCATCGCAACTATTAGCCAGCATATTTTTATTGGTCAGCCAGTTTCTGCTGGAAGTGCAAGTTCAACTAGCACAACAACTAGTAATACAGCTACTACCACAAATGTTTCCACATCGGATGTGGAAACATCATCATTAAACATTACCTCTGCTCATTCTAGCCCAGCTCCAATTAGTGATATGGAAGAAAAATTGGAATTTGAAATATCGGCTGGAAGGGATAGGTTAACAGAAGTCGGAAGTAGTGTATTGTTTCGAGCTGTACCAACTAAGTTTGATAAAATACCAGAGTTGGGCATTACATACATGTGGTCATTTGGTGATGGTACTGTTGGGCAGGGCAATAATATAAACCATACGTATAAATTTGCAGGGGAATATTCTGTAGTGGTCAACGCTAGCTATTCTGATAAGCAGGCGGTTAGTAGACTCTCTGTTAGAGTTATTTCTCCGGATGTTTCTTTGAGTAAAGTTTCTGGGGGTGTACAAATAAATAATAATTCAAAAACAGAAATAAATTTGGAAGGATGGAGTTTAATCAGAAATAAGAAAACATTTGTTTTTCCAATGGACACGTTGATTCCCTCTCTCAAAAAAATAGTATTTTCTGATGATGTTACAGGGATGACGGATGGTAATATAGAGTTATTGAATCCTCTGGGTAAGCAGTTTGCTAATTTTATTCCTGAAATTCCACGGGCAACAACAGCACAATCAGCAACAACATCTACAGTTATAAGTTTTGCTGATATTCAAGCCAAACTAGATGATGTCAAAAATAAATTAACCCAAATCGCTCCAAAACCAGAAGTGAAACTGGCAAGCATAATAAACACTTCAGTCGAACCAAAAATAGAACCGAAAAAGCAGATTTCTACAAGCAGTTCTAGTGAATTATCAAATACAGCCATAGTTTTCGAAGCTTCTAAACAAAGTGGTGTGGTCAGTAGTATTTTCTCTTGGCCTATAAAGGGCTTTAATTTTATAAAGCATCTCTTTACAGAAGAATAACTTTAGTATAATGTGTCTTTATAAGGTCAAAGACAACGAGTGCTCCTAGGAGCTTAATTTCTCGTCGAGATTTTACTTCACTTTTGTGACGTACCTATTTCGGCCTTGAGGTCGGTTTTTATCTGCGACGAGAGAGGAGCGCGTGAATGTGTAATCACATTCACAGCGTCCGAACGAGGAGTAGCAATGGTAAAAACCCCGCCCCTTTGGGGCGGAACAGGGGTCCAGGGCTTGCCCTGGGGTTTCATACCATTGATTATCAAAATAATAAAATATTAAATGGCAATAAGTAAAGAAAAGAAGGGAGAAATCCTCTCTAAATTAAAGAAAGTCGTAAAAGATTCTGCTTCTATTGTTTTCGTGAACTTTCACGGTTTGCCTGTTATAGAGTCATCGACTATTCGAAAGGTTCTTCGGGAAAAAGGCGTGGGTTATACAGTGGCAAAAAAATCTTTAACGAAGAAAACTTTGTCGGAGGCCGGTTTTTCTGGCCAAATGCCGGATTTACCAGGGGAGTTAGGAATAGTATACTCGCCCGCCGTAGCCTTGGCGAAGGAGGGAGGCACGGATCCTATAGAAGGAGCTCGTGAAGTTTACGGATTCCAAAAAAAGCTCGATAAGAAGATACAGATTGTTGGTGGGGTTTTTGAAGGCAGGTTTATGAATCAGGCGGAAATGCTTGTCATTGCTCAGATTCCAGGGCTTCAAACACTTCACGCTCAGTTTGTAAATCTTATCAATTCACCTATCCAGTCTTTCGTTTTTGCTCTTAATGAAATTGCAAAAACGAAATAATTTTCAATTTACAATTCTCAATTTTCATTGAATTTTCAGTAAAAGAATTTTCAAGTTTGATTCATTGAGACATTGTAAATTGGTTGAAAATTGTAAAATTAAAAATTGAAAATTAACTAAAAATTATGGAAGAAACAACAAAAGTACAAACACCAAGCAAGTTTAAGAGTATAGTCGAAAGCATCGAGCAGATGTCTGTTCTCGATTTGCACGAGCTTGTAAAACATTTGGAGGAAAAGTTTGGTGTGTCAGCGGCGGCGGTTGCAGTAGCGGCACCAGCGGGTGGGGTAGTAGCAGGTGGTGC
>DATDTO010000105.1:0-2742 GCA_035290825.1 archaeon | reverse complement strand
TCCAAATGGTAATATCCTACAATTACTAGTTTGTTTCCTCTAAGACCTGTACACAACTCCCTTGCTTTTGGACTCATAACTTCCTCCTCTCTTAGCCTTTTTTCAAACCACAAAAACTCTAGGCCAATGGACTCCAATATAGAGTCTGTGTCTTTGAAAGTTGGGTCGTGAAGAATTCTACCCAGAGCCCTTGCAGCGTCATTCACTCTCATGTTTCTATATGGTTCCATACGGGCCTTCAACCCTGTTAATATCAATCTGTAGACTTCAGATTCAGTTATTCGTCTAACAGATGACGCATGCCTTACTGCCTTTCTTCCTAGTTGACAAAGAATATAATAAGCAGTGAAAAGGTCCGGTCTGCAACCGTGGGTTTTTGCAAGAGCAACCATATCCTCTTGTCCTTCCAATGGATGTATGTCCCCTTCCCTAAAACTTGTTATCGCAAGAGTTTCATAGTTTGTTTTTGTCAATGTAGCTGGCAAACCGGCAGCTATAAAGTTAGTTAGGTTCCTATCACCCTCAACAATAAGATGATTTGCTCTTCTTACTTCTCCTAGAAATCTTTCTTTTTTCCTGCTATCTGACCTATAGCTAGCAAAGTGGTTTGTACCTGCTAGAACAGTTCGATATTCAGGTATTGTTCTATAAGCAGGCAGGTCTTCTGTCACTGGTTTGAATCGGGACATAATTATTTCACTTCGGGTTTTTGTTCTCTCAACTTTTCCAAGGCTTGCAGGCCAGAAAAATACATTTCTTCCCTTCTACGATGATACTTTTTCAAAGCCTCACCCAACCAATAGGGCTCGCCTTTTGTCCACGCATCTACAAGCATCATCACATGTTCTTTTCTCGTATCCCTTCTTTCCAAAGCTTTTTGTCTATCGGCTTCATGTTTATCTCTATTGGGAAAATTTGTTTTAACTGCGGTGCTTGCAGCGTTGACAGCCCTGTCCTCTATTTCCATAGCCCTACAAGATACCAAAAAGGCATTATATAGGTCGTTTAGGCCCGCCCTCAAACGGTTTAAGTCGCCCAGATCTTCTGGTAAAGCTTGTGTGTCTGGAATATCAAAGTTTACCCTAAAGTAATCTGTTGAATTTTCTAATCCGCCATCTGAGGTAATAGCTGGGTGGCAGAGTAGACGTGTTTGGTCTGGTGTGACTAAACCAATCTGCAATCTGTCATTTACAAATAAGTCTATGTCAGCCCTGTTTGACAAGGAAAAACAAAAATACATACCTTCTGTCAGATCATCAAACCTTAGGTTGCCTGTTTCCATATCACGCTGGATAGCTGGCACGGTTTGTCTGCTTCCAGTGCCTCTAAAGGAATGGGGAACTTTTTCTATTGGAGGATATCTTGAATGTGGATCGAGTGTATCTTTTGATAAGATAATGGAGTATATGACAGGCTCTCCTTTTTCTAAACCAACAACAACATAATCTTGCCCGTCTTTTTCATCGCCAAATTTAAAATTCGCTTTTCCAAAATCCAATAACCTCTGAGCTATGTAAGATGGTTCTACTCCGCTCTTGAGCTGACCTAACTCGCGGATACTTTCAATTGTCCTACTATGTCTTCCGGTAGAAGATATGAGATTGCCTCCTCTTCTAAACAGTTTTTGAACATTTCCTTTCTCTTCCCAACCAGTCGCTTGGCTATCTGTACAGATGTATACTGCGTTTTTGCCGTCCTTGTATCCAACTGTCACAGCCATTATATTTGTCATTGTTCCACCTCAAGTTTCCATTCTGGTTGTAGCCTTCTTATTGAAGCCACATGTCCTGGGTTTATCATAATCTCGTAGCCTTTACTATAACTATAAAAGCTGGCTCTTCTGTTTACTGTATCCACATCACACAGGCCTGCGCCAACTAGTTCGTAGCCTTTTCCTTTTCTCTCTGGAACTCGATCATAGTAGCCTTCAAGATCGAAAGGTATTTGATTTAATTCCAAAAACCTTTTCAGTATTCCTCCATGAGTCTCTTTTGTGAACATATCTGTAGATGTCTGGCCAAATCTCAGATAGGGGCTATTACCAACCAATATTTGGACCGTTTTATAATGGCCTGACTCTGCCGGCCAGTCGGCCACAACTGGATTGTTTTCTTGTGTCATATCATGCCACCTTCAATAATAACCAAGCGTCCTTGATGCTTCTCAATTCCCTGCAAGGAGCGCCTTCATCAAAAACATATTCTCCACTCAGAGCCTTTCCTTTGAATTCAATCTTATCAAGAGGCGTATATCTGTAGACGCCGCTGTCTACCCTTCTTACCTTTCCTCTATCTCCACTCATTGGACCCACATATTCAAGGTATCTCCTTCTTACCATACCTTGATGGTTAACAGACATTTCCCTGGATCCTAATCTGTTTGTTGTCTCAAATTTAACAAGGGCCACTTCTTCAGAGTCTTGGCCATCTTGCACTTCTAATACAATATCATAATGGTTTTCTTTTCCAGGATATTTTGTATGTCTAAGAACAGAAAATCTCAACCATCTATCTCTCACAGGCGTTGTCCTCATAATTTTATTCACCTTTTTCCTCAGGTTCTTCTGGTTCCGCCTCTGATGTATCAATAACGTCTAGCAAATCGCTTCCAACAGAAGAAAATCTTTGTATTCTGTCGATCATTTTTCTGAATTCTGGTTTATGTTGATCTGGTTTATAGTTTCCTGGTAACTCAACTTCAACCTTTCCGCTATCTAAATACGCATGCAAACGAATAATATCA
>DATDTO010000104.1:0-3361 GCA_035290825.1 archaeon | reverse complement strand
CTTGACCTTGACCTTACCCATTGTCCCTTTGGCACCCTGTTTCCACACGCTTTCGTTTAAGAGCTCGGACATCTTGACATCTGTAGCTTTCATGTGCTTGAAAAAGTAGGATTTTATTTCTATTACTGACCGCTGTGTCCTGTGCACCCTAGGCTTTTTCAACCATTCTCCCCTCAAAGGGACTGTCAATAACTTTTCTTCTGCTGGCATAATTAAAGATGATATTGTCCTCTTCCACGATAGGGCACACGAAGCCCATATTCTGATACAGCGTCAACGAGTTCAGGGCCTAAAAGAGCCAAAGATGAATTCCCTTTAATACCACACAATTCCTTTCTCATCTCCAATCTAACTTCCCACATGAAATCTTCTAGTGGATCACTTTGTTGAGATTCTACCATATTAAACCTTTAAGTGGCTCCTTCTCCAATTCCTTCCTTTAACTCTGACTCTCCTGGACCTTGCCCTCTTCAAGCTAAATTTTCTGATGTCTGCCCATCTTGGGGCATCCCTAATCTTTCCTCTGGCTCCGAGCCTTTTCTTCACTCCGGATTTTTTGTTTCGCGACATATTTATCAATAAAGCCTGCGTATAGTGTTTTTCTTTTTGGCTCCGCTTGCATTAACCAAGTACTGTAAGATTTCTTTCATTTGCTGCTCATTAACCAAACCGCCTAGCTTGCCTGATTGTGCAATCTGCATGAGGTAAAGTTCAACCTGACCTGCAAGCTCTGGGTTAGCAAGCCTTACTCGGGCCAATCTTTCAAAGGCGTCCTTTGTCAATATCCTGCTCAATATCTGTTTTTTTAAAAACTCAACCTTAGCCATTTGACTTGGGTCTGGTTGGTCTCCTTCAGCCATATTGGAACCTAATGAGCTGTTTCTGAGGCAGCTTGTTTAAGGAATTCGATGCCCTTCTGGGTTATAAGCCTTTTGACAACTCTTCCTTTCTCGTTCTTTTTTGGTTGCAGAAAACCTGCTGTCTCCAGTTGCTTAACTATCCTTCTGATTATTGCGCCTGATGCGCGGAATGTGTGTTCTGGCTTGTGGCCGCGATTTTTCCTGCCACCATAAGTTTTTTTCAGCCTGCTCACACCGATCCCTGGCTGGTTGTAAGTTTTCCTAAGTATGCTTGCTGCCCTGATAAACCACCAATTTTCCTGTGTTGGGGCTCTTTGCCTGCTGACCCCAGTTTTAACATAAGGCGCCCATTCTGGAGGCTTGAATTCCGGCATCTGCTCGAACTTCTCAGCCAAATTCTCTATAAGCTTGTCCACCGAAACATCTTCTATTTCCATAGTCATAGTAATAGTAAATATAGAGCTATATATTCTTATGCTTTTAAAGGTTTTTCAGGCCTTCTCCTTTCTGTATGGAAACCTTTGTACAGAACCGCAGTTTTTGCAGGTGACTATAACAGCTTGCTGTTTTGGGCTTGTACGCACAGAGGAGTTCTCTGATGTAAAAAAGCTGTTGCAGTTCTTGCAGAACCTTCTCTTGATGGATTTTGGCAGGCGGATTGTGTAACGCATGGCTATTTTTCTAAGCAGCTCGACATACCTTCTGGAATAGGCAGGGTTTTTGGAATTTAGTTCAGCTTGCGCTAGCAGTGTTTTTATCCTCTCTTTTGCTATCCCAGTCTGCCAATCCGGTTTTTTTACCTGCTTTCTTGATCTTTGACCAGACATAATTAGTAAAGTTCATGAAAGTCTACACTTTTTGGAGGATTATTCCGCCAGCTCCCTGTGCTGCGAATTTGTGCATCATCTCAGAAACAGAGTTCAAGACACCTTGCGCTTGCCAGAGGTCCAATTTTATTGTCTGCGGCTCCAGGATTTCAACGCTTGAAGGACCGAAGTTTATTGTGACATAGAACAGAGCCTCGTAACTTGCAGCAATAAACTCAACCTTTACTATTGTTGAATAGCCGACTTTTCCTGGTTTTGCTGGGCTCTCAACTTTTTTAACATCTCCAAACTCTTTTTTGTAAACCAAAACATTTTGCAGCTTTTCCAGTTTTTGCAGGTGGCTTTCCAAAACCTCTTTTGCAAACTTTTCGTCTAGAGCCAAAACCTCAAAGTACATCAAGGCCTTTATCCAGCCGTCCTTCAGCCTTTTCTTCACTTCTTTTTCAATATCCTGCATAGGGAAAAATTGGTTTGGGTATTTATAAGATTGTCAGCTACCTATATTTATTTTCACTTTCACCGTATCTGCCTTTCTTAACATAATGGGATGTTTTCGACCCGTAGACAGAACCACCAACGCTGTCCAGATGCCTTTGCTGCCTGTAAATTTCCGGTGGCGTTGTGCCTGTCGATTCCCAGACGAACTTTGGATGCTTGCTTTCAAAAACAGCGGGATCTATGCTGACTGGAGAGGGCAAAGGGTTGCTTGTTGTGAACTTCCATTTCAATTCCCCTCCTGTTGTTATTGCATAGAGATTGCAGTCCCAAGACCCGAAATAGAGGATGTTATCTTTAATCACAGGCGCGGCAGTCACCATGTCATTGGTCTTGAATTTTCTTATAAGTTCTCCTGTTATCGCATTTATTGAATAGAGGTTTTTATCCATGGAACCGATGTAAAAGATGTCATCATATATCTTTATTGCAGAAGATGGTATGTCTCCTATCTTGTATTTCCACTTAATTTCGCCTGTTTTTCTGTCAAAGCAGTATATTGTTTTGTCCCACGTAGAACAATATGCGTAGCCTTTGTAGACGTTTGCTCCATAAATTATTGAATTGGCATGAAATTTCCATACAAGATTGCCTGTTTCTGCGTCCAAACAATACAACCTCTTATCATTGGATCCGAAGTAAAGTGTTCCGTCAATCATGTGCATGTCAGTTATGACAAGTCCGTCTGTTTTGTACATCCACTTTTTCCCGCCTGTTTTTACATCTAAACAATACACACCATTATTGCAGGATCCGAAGTAGACGCTGCCTTTGTAAAATTCTGGGTGTGAGACTATCATCTCGCCTGTGTGAAATTCCCATAAAATCTTCCCACTTGACTTGTTTATTCCATAAAATGTCCCATCGAGGGAGCCAACGCAGACAATATTTTCATGGATATTGGCTGAGCAAAAAATAGGCGAGTCCAGCTCTGTCTTCCATATAGTTTTCCCATTTTCAGAATTTATTGCATACAATTTTTTATCATAAGAACTGGAGTAGACAACACCATCCTGCACTAGCGGAGAACACATTATTATATCACCGGTCTGGAATCTCCATACTTGTTTGCCTGTTTTTATATCAAGACAATAGATGCAGTGGTCGCAACTGCCGAAGTAAACTTTGTCGCCATATATCGCGGGCGTCCAAGCTATGCTGCCGCCGGCACCGACGCCA
>DATDTO010000103.1:0-5485 GCA_035290825.1 archaeon | reverse complement strand
GTGAAAGGCAAGGCGACTACAGCCAGACATCTTTGTCAAAACAAAAATCAGATCTGTCAAAAATAGTTGATTTTGTTAAGTCCCAGACAAATGTTGACAAGTCAAGGATAGGGATCTTTGCCCAGTCTTTTGGGACACCTGTTATAGTGGCGTTAACACCTAAAGTAAAGGCAATTGTGTTGATGGGATCGGTTGCCCATCCAAAAGAGATCACCGGAAAACCGTCAAAGTGGGACAAGTTGGATTATAATGGGTTGTCAAAGAGAAGGACTTCTGCTGGTGAGGTAATAACAATTGGCCCAGAGTTTTGGAAGGATTTTGACAACTACAATTTGTTGGATTCAATAAAGAAAATACACTGTCCAATACTTTTTATCCATGGGTCAGGTGATGAGCGCGTGCCTTTGTCTGAAATGGAGGCGTATTTTGAAAGTGCAAACGTGCCAAAAGAAAAAATAATAATCAAAGGCGCAAACCACGCTCTAAATCCACATAGAACTAAAATGTATGAAATCGTGGTTGAGTGGTTTAAAAAACGTTTATAAATCGTAACTAGCCAAATATAATTATGAGCCAATTACAAGTTCATGGTGAACATAAAGCAGCTTGGGTAACAATATCTACTGATGAGTATGAGTCCATGAAGGCTACAATAGAAGCTTTTACAGATTCTGATGTTATGCAACAGCTGATCAAAAGTGAGGAGGATATAAAGGCTGGACGAACAAAGAGATGGGATAGTTTTGTGAAAGAGTTCAAAAAGACTAAATGTGTTTAATTTACATATCATCTTTGTGTTTCAAGCCAACTATTTGCACTAAATTTTCGGCATCAAAAACTTTGTAGAAAACCCTCCATCTTTTTTCAAACCTTATTTCCCAAATACCAGATAACGGACCTCTTCTCTCTTGATTAGTATTTAAAGTTTCTTAAGGGTGTAGTTAGTCATTGGCGGAGTACTATTTCTCCTCTTCGTACTCTTCATCGCCGCCTTCCTCTTCTGTATACTCGCCTTCTTCCCCGTAGCCATCGTCTTCAGCCTTTTTCTTACCCTTCTTCTTTTTTATTACAACCAGAAGGATTACTGCGACAACCATAACTATGACAATTATAATCCAGATTGGGAAGCCACCATCAGCTGAAGGTGTTGGTAATTTTGATGGTGCAGACGATGAAGAAAGTATGGATTTGACAAGGGCGAATTCTGATTTTGCCTGTTCAAAGTTTTGGCTCGCTTCAGAATAGTCCTTGTTATCATAATCACTTTCCGCGCTGTCAAGCTTTGATATCGCTGAGGACAAGAACCTGTCGGCATCGCTGCTGCTCACACCTTGTTTTGTCAGGTTGCCTTTATATGAGCCTAAATCTTTCCTAAATTTCTGGAGCTCTGAATAAATGTCATCATATGCGGTGAAGTCAATGTACACAGGCTTGACCCCGCCATTGCTTTTTATCTTAACCCTGCCTTTGTAATTGGCCGGGTTTGATGGTCTGAGTGTTATTGTTATTTCGCCGGGGGTTGAGGAAACTGAAGTTGGCTGGTTAACCGATACAACATCTGCTGTAAACCCTTCAAGTTCCGGTGTTTCTAAAGTCAGATTGCCTGCGCCAATATTTCTTACAAGAAGTTTCTGGGTGCTTGTGTTGCCAGTGAGTATATTTATCCCTGTGATTACAAGCGGATCGAGATCCAGTATTGGCTTATCCCCGGTTGTTTGTGTGGTTGTCCCGCCTGTGATGGAAACCCTGATGTCCAGAGGGACGGTCTTTAATACAGTTGTAATACCGTTCTTTGTTTCAACAAGGTCAAAGCTGTCCCTGATCACAATGTTCTTGTCAGCGCGCACCTTTATTGTGTATTCTGTAGAGTTGGAAGATTGTAAAGATGTGGAAAGCAGTTCTATTGTCACGTATTGCTTTGTTTTATCTGGGACAACTATGCTGAGGTTAGAGTAGCTTGTGTTGGTTGGGTTGTTTATCACAAATTGCCTGTCAACGGTGTCCCCGGCGACTGTTGTCGCGTCTATTTCTGCTATGCCAACATCTATTCCAGATTGTGTTGGTGGAAGTATTGATGAGCCGCCGCCGATTTCAAAGTAAGTTGCCCTGCCACCTTTCTGGCCAGTGGGCACCGCCACATCGAAAACAAGATAATATTTCCCTGAGCTTAGTGTTAGGTTGACATAATAGTCTCCAGTGCCTGACCTGTAAACTGTCTGGCCGCCTTTTACTAAATTAAGGTTTGTTGAATCAAACAGCCTGTAGGTGACGTTAGCAGTCCCAGGGAACTGATCAACTGTTACTGACGCATCTATTGTCGCGCCATTTACCTGCTTGAATGGAAGCCTCACATTTAGTGCCCCTACATCCAGTCCAAACTCCTTGGTCTCGTTCGATCCACTGGGGCCATTAACATCTATTCTACCGCTAAATGCCCCTGTTTTGGCATATGTCACTGGTTGTATAAATGGTGTCGGGCCGCAGGTTGAAGAAGTATCATCTGAGAAGAAGCAGACCCATTTTGAAGGGATGATTTTGTTAAAAGAGCCTGCTGCGACCGGTCCTTGGTACTTCTGCCAAGAAAGTCTGTTGCCTGCTCCCAAATCCTGGGTTTCAACCACCCAGATAAAAGGCCCGTCTGCAGATAAGTTTGTTGGTAAGGTATACCATGACTTTATCTGTGATGTTTGGGCATTTACGCTAATGGACAGCAACAAGACTGCGCTTACTAAAGCTACCAAAAAAAGGCCACTCTTATACATATATAGTATATTGTCCGATTACCCTATAAATATCCTATTTGTGGGCAATCTCGGTTGGAAATTGACTGCAGTCAATTTCGGTCCTTTGTAAGCCAATCTATTCCAGTTTTAATCATCTTTTCAAATACTGCGGGTTCTCTACAATAATGGTCTGAGCCTTCTAGTATTTCCAGCGCCTTTTCGCCTTTAAGGTTTTTCAGAATTTCCTTGCTTCCTTCAAGTGGAACCAAATCGTCCTTGTCCCCATGCAAAATTAATGTTGGAACATCTATCTTTTTCGCTAGGTCAATTCCGTTGTATTTGAGATAATCCTGATAAAAAGTATAGTTCAGCTTGCAGTACTTGTTTGCAGACACTAAGTTAATGTAAACATAACCATTCTCTTTACATTTTTTCATGAGGTCTTTCAATTCTCCAGTGCATAGATCAAGGCTGGCTACAGGGGAAATCAAAACCAGACTCTTTACCCTTTTGTCTTTGGTTGCAAGTATTGTAGCTACAAGGCCGCCCAAACTGGAGCCGACAAGTGATATGCGATCCTTTTCCACAAAACCCATTTTGAGAACAAAATCAATTGCACATCTTAAATCATCTACATATTGGGTTATTGTAGTGTTTTCAAAGCTGCCTTCACTCTCACCAATATTTGAAAAATCAAACCTTAGAAATACAAAACCCTTTTTTGTCAAAGCCTCTGCTAGCGCAAGTGGTTTCGGCCCATCCTTGCACCTTCCCCTAAAACCGTGCGCAAAAACAACAGCTGGAAATTTACCTTTACCCTCTGGAATATGCAAAACCCCGGCCAACTTCTGCCCTACACTATTTTTGAAAAAAACTTTTTGTTCTGCCATATTCTAATCGTCAACTTCTTTGTGCGTAACCCTTATAAAATTTGTTAGCGGGTCATAATATATGTCCATATGGGTTCCGATGTTAACAGGTTCGTCTATTACAACTTCCCTTATCCGAATCCCGTGTTCCCTAAGCCCTCCTTCTATCTGTTCTAAATCATCTTTGTTACCTATATTAAGGATAGCCTCTGCACTTTTTGGGTAGAGTCCATGCTTTCTCGATTCCCTGACCAGATCGTCTGCAACTGTCGCTGTGCAGCTCTTGTAATGGAACGATTGGAAAGCATGTGCAAGCAAAGCTTCATTCCCATAGTCCAAGATCACAGCGCTACAATAATGAAAGCCTTTGGATTCCAGCGGTCCGTTGTTGTAACCGATTTCTCCCCAACCAACACTAACTGTTTCCGAGTTGGGGGTTCTATTTACTGAATCGTTTGGAAGGGTTAAACCATAAACCAATCCCAATCCAAGCAAAAACCGTCTCAAAGCGCCCATATAGATCAATCTAAATCCACTTCTTAAACCAACACAGAACAAGCCTTAGCATCTCGTCCATCGCTTCTTTCCCTTCAAACCCATGCTGAGTGTTCTTGATAATGTGCAGTTCCTTCGGCTGGTTTGCCAATTCAAAATAATCATCAATTTTTCTTCCAACCAAATCGTCTTTCTCGCCGTGAATCATGAGTAAAGGGACGTGAATGTTCTTAATAATCTCAGGGAAGTTATAGTTATCAAAATCCTTCCAGAATTGCGGGCCGATTCTGACAGGCGGCGAGTCATCGTGTTTTAACATGGACGTGCCATCAGGATTAAATTCACCTTTATCCTTGAATAGTTTTGCAAGCTGTCCCCTTGGATTTTTGCAGGAACTCAGCAAAGCAATTGCCTTTATTTCTTTATCACCGTTCGCAACTGTGACAGCTGTCCCAAAAGACATGCCAACAATCCCTATTCTTTTTGTGTCAACAAAAGGCAACTTCTTCACAATTTCTAGAGCAGAATTCAAATCCTGTACGTGTGTTGTTAATGTAGTTTTAGAAAAATTTCCTTCGCTTTCTCCACATCCTGTGAAATCAAATTGCAAAACTACAAAACCATTTTCAACAAGGGTTCCAGCAAGCTCATCAAACATGTTTACATTGTCTTCATTTGTCTCATGCATGTGGTAGCCAAATCCGTGGGCTAAAATCACTGCAGGTAGAGCCTTTTTACTTTTGGGTAAATGAATAATGCCAGCCAGTTTATTCCCGCCCTTATTTTTGAATTCAACTTTCTGCATCCTGCGCCTCCGGGACTGTGAACTCAGGTTGTTTAATTGAAGCAGTATTCCTAAACTCCCCATTTTCATAAATAACAAGTGACTTAAAATCTATGTCGTGTTGTGCAAGAACCCCCCTACCATGATATGTATTTCCTCTCCACTCTATTAATTCAACCACACACGCGAGGCCAACTGTTTGTATGCCAAGCCTATCCAACATCTCAGCTGTTGCCAAAGCCTTTTGGCCGTCTTCTACAAACCCATCAACCAAAAGCGCCCTTGGTTTTTCTGCCTCTTTAATTCGATTTAAATCCTCGTCGCTAAGGGAAATATCCCCTCCAATCCAAGACGCCTGTGCATAAACCTCAGCCCTTTTTTTGGCGGCCTTTGGTTCGTGAATTTTGTGCAACCATTTAGTCAATTCCCTTTCTACCTGGAGATGCTTCCTGCTTACCCTCCCACTAGCTGTTTTAGTTCCGTCTGGTTGAACAGGTTCCTGTACATACAAGCCTGTTTCAAACTCGCTTTGATCAAGCTTCGTACCTTTTTCCACGTAAATACATGATATATCAAAATCTGAAAAATCTGCCAAGCTCCCTCCTAACTTATGA
>DATDTO010000102.1:0-9724 GCA_035290825.1 archaeon | reverse complement strand
AACAAGCTTGGTTTAGAAGAACAGAAAAAAAGGCTGGAGAAGAGTGGAGTAAAGTTTGAGAAAAGCACTTCTTTGCTGCGGCAAAGACCTGCACTAGAAAGGGGACTGCCAGATTTGCCAGAAGCTGAACAAGGGAAGGTTATCATGCGCATGGCACCAAACCCTAACGGACCGCTACACATCGGACACTCAAGGATGGCCATCCTAAACGATGAGTATGCAAAAAGATATGGCGGCACGTTAATGCTAAGGTTTGATGACACTGACCCGAAAAATGAGAATAAAATCCCAATGAAGGAGGCATATGAATGGATAAAAGAGGATTTAAAATGGTTGGGGGTAAAATTCGATAAAGTGGAGAGCGCTTCTTCGAGGATAGATGTTTATTATAAATATTTTGAGAAACTGCTCGCATCAGGCTACGCCTACATATGCACATGTGAACAGGAGAAGTGGAGCAATTTGGTGAGAAGAAATGGTGGCGTGTGTCCATGCAGAACACAAACAAATAAGGACAATCTGGAAAAGTGGAAAAAGATGCTTGAATGGAAACTGAAAGAAGGCGATGCTGTCGGAAGAGTAAAAACAGATTTGGAAGAGAAGAATCCCGCTGTAAAGGATTGGGTGGCATTCAGAACAGTGGATGATCCACAGCACCCTATTGCAGACAAAAAAATAAAGGTCTGGCCAACACTCGATTTTGCTTCTGCAATAGATGACCATGAATTTGGAACTACACATATAGTCAGGGGAAAGGATTTGGCTGTTTCAGAATTGCGCCAGAAGTTTCTGTATAACTACATGGGTTGGAATTACCCCGTCACAAAAGTATATGGAAAATTTATGACAAGCGAGGATTTGGTCATCTCAAAAAGCAAGATACAGGAAGGGATAAAGAAAGGTATTTACTCAGGGTATGATGATCCAAAACTGGTTTTTCTCCGCGCCCTGAAGAGGAGAGGGATCTTGTCACAGACAATTAGAAATTACATTTTGGCTCTTGGTCTTAGCGAGGCGGAGACAACAGTTGATTTGGAAATTTTATTTTCTGAAAACAGGAAACTTATTGATCCGGAGGCAAACCGATACATGATTGTTTTGCAGCCTGAGGAAATCGATATTTCAGAGCCGCTCAAAAAATCTGGGAAAAAGGAAGTTGAGTTAAAATACCATCCGGACAAAAAAGAGACCAGGAAAATTTCTGTCAGCGATAAAATTTTTGTTTCTGCCGAGGACTTCAAAAATCTCAAAGGCAAAGATATCAGGCTGATTGACTTGTTCAATGTGAATCTTGACAAAAAAGCAACCTATAGTAAAAACCAAGAGTTTGGTTTTGAGACAAAAAAGCTGCAGTGGGTTTCAGATGATTTTGTAAAAGTAAAGCTGGTTACACCAGAAGGTGTTAAGGAAGGTGTTGGCGAGAAAGCCTTGCTAAAACTAAAACCAGATGACATGATCCAGATGCTGAGGATCGGTTTTGGCCGCGTGGATTCTGTTGGAAAAGACCAAATAACAATTTATTTTGCGCATAAATAGTTGAGTGAAATTTTTGTGGGCTCGTACGACGGAAATTAATTATTTAAGTTACAAGAGTTCAAATAATATCAAGATAAAAAGAAAGGTTATCAATGATAAAATATTTACTTGGTATTAATTGTTGTTACCATGAGGATTCTGCTGCATTATTAAAAAATGGCAAAATCGTTGCATGTGTAGAGCAAGAACGTTTTTCTAGAAAGAGACATACAAAATTCTCGATGATTGACAATTCAGATATAATACCATTCGAAGCAATTGATTTCTGTCTTAGCAAAGCGGGAATCAAATTCCGAGATGTGGATTTGATTGGTTATACTTTGGACCCTTACAGCAGATTTATGAGAAATGTTGAATATGAGAGCCCGTATCCGATTCCAAATGGGGAATGGGGTACACGTGATGGTGAACTAACTTTTTATAGTCACAACTTAAATGTAATTGAAACATTAAGAAATAAGTATAATTCGCCAGTGGCAAGAAAATTTTTCTTCTTTGAACATCAGCTATGTCATGCAGCTAGTGCATTCTATGGTAGTGGTTTTGATGACGCATCAGTTATGGTCGCTGATGGTATTGGTGAATTCGCTACTGCATGGCTTGGATCTGGAACTAGACACAGTGGGCTTACATGTTTAAAGAGGATTAATTTCCCAAATTCATTAGGTATGTTTTGGGATAGGATCGTTGAGTTTTGTGGTTTTCATTACTATGATTCATCTCATTTAATGGGTCTTTCTGCCTATGGAAAAAGGAGCCCGTTCTTAGAAAAAATGAGGCACCTTTTAATGGCCGACGACAAAAATCTTCTTATATTGGATCCTAAGATATTGCGTTTCCGTGAAGAAAGAAGGACTCCTGAATTTTCAGTTAGTAAGTCAGATTTTTTTGATTATCTTGAAGAATATCTAGGTGTACCCCCTAGAAACCCTAAAGATGAGATAAAACAATGTTATAGGGATATTGCATTTGCTGCCCAGACAGTCTTAGAGGAAAGACTTTTATATATTGTAAATTGGCTATACAATAAAACCAAATATGATAATTTATGTTATGCTGGGGGTATTGCACTGAATTGTGTAGCAAACGCAAAAATCATAAATGGATCCCCCTTTAAGAAATTATGGGTTCAACCTGCTGCTAATGATGCTGGGACTAGCTTGGGAGCAGCGTATCTTCTTCATCATATGATAGTTGGATATAACAATTCCCAACATATGAACCATAGTTATTGGGGGCCATCATTTGAAAAAAGTGATATTAAAAAAGAAATTGTAAATTGTGGGTTTAAATTTTCAGAATTCGCGGCAGACGATTTAGTATTTGAGGTCGCCACCATTTTAAGGTCAAATAAGATTGTTGCGTGGTTTCAAGGAAGGATGGAGTGGGGACCAAGGGCATTGGGTAATCGAAGTATTTTAGCAAATCCTCAGATTGAAAAAGTTCATGATATAATAAACAAAAAAATAAAGTATAGGGAATGGTTTAGGCCATTATGCCCATCTGTTCTCGCGGAAAAAGCGAGTGAATGGTTTGATATACCCGAGGGTGGTGAGACACCTGCAGAGTATATGTTAGTAGCGTGCCAAGTTAAAAAGAATAAAATAGAACGTATTCCGGCGGTTGTGCATGTTGATGGGTCTGCCCGTATTCAAATAGTTCGAAAGAGTGTAAATCCTCTTTTCCATAAACTAATAAAAAGGTTTGATGACATGACAGGTACCCCTTTGTTGTTGAATACCTCGTTCAATATTCGCGAGCCCATGGTTTGCACACCAAAAGATGCCTTATCTACTTTTATAAACAGTTCAATGGATGTATTGTGTATCGGGCCGTTTATTATTCATAAGGACGGTAGATAATAATCGGAAAGAATGTTGTCTGGTTGAAAAACACAAAGTCAAAAATAATTCTTCGTCTCGTCCCCAAAATCACGGACAAAGGAGTTCTCTTAAATACAATGTAAATACAAAACACAAACCTTTAAATATATCAATTATATAAATATATATAGGTGAAAGTTATGGGAACCATTACAATAAGCGTGGATGACGAAGTTGAGAAGGAATTCAGGAAGACTGTGGAAGAGCACCAAGGCGGGAAGAAAGGGGATTTGGGCAAAGCTGTAACTGAAGCTATGAAGAAGTGGGCAGATGAGAAGAAGATGAAAGAGATTGTGGAGAGGCAAAAAATGTTCATGGAGAAAGGCCTTTACAGACTACCAAAGAACTGGAAATTTAACAGGGACGAAGTTTATGACAGAAAATGAAGTTTTCCTTTTAGACACAAATATACTTGTTTACGCTTATGACGCAACGGATATCGATAAGCACAATATATCAAAGAAAATTATAAACAAGTGCCTTGACGGCGAATATCAGATAGCTGTTTCTCCTCAGAACCTCTCAGAATTCTTTTTTGTCACGACTTCAAAAGGCCTGCTCGAAAAAACAGATGCAATAAAAGTTATTTCAGACATAATAGTATTTCCAGGATGGATAAAAATAAGCTTCGACCATATAACTGTGCTTACAGCAGCCAAAATTTCAGACGAATACAAAATGTCATATTGGGATTCCCTTCTTACAGCCACAATGAAACAAAACAGTGTTCTTAAGCTATACACTGAAAATACAAAAGATTTCAAAGTGCCTTGGCTTGTGGTTGAAAACCCGTTTAGTTAAAAAGTGATTTATGGAAAACATAGACAAATCAAACATGGGCGGTTTCTTGGATAGGTTCCAGGAGCAGATTGTTGAAGGCTACAAAATCGGTAGTAAAGTAGATTTGCAAGGCAGGTTTGATAATATAGTAATTTGCGGCATGGGAGGCAGTGCTTTGGGCGGGCGGATTTTGAAATCATATCTTGGGAATAAAATACCGGTTGTTATTGTTGATGACTATACTATTCCGAACTTTGTAAATAGTAAAAGCCTTGTTTTTGTGAGCAGTTACTCTGGGAATACGGAGGAGACGTTGGAGTGCTATAAGCAAGCAATGGAAAAAAAACTCAATGTTGTGGTTTTCTCTAATGGTGGCAAGCTGGCTGAGTTAGCAACCCAAAACAAAACACCCTTTGTAAAAATCCCAACCTGTCCACAGCCTCGGCTTTCTTACGGCTACCAGTTTTTTTCCATGCTAAAAATTTTAGACAATCTTGGCATGGTAAAAGTGAATAAACAAGAAATCGACAACATAGCCGTGTTCATTGGCATACAAAAGGAGAAAATAAAGTCGAGGGCCAATGAGCTTGCTAAAAGGTTGGTAGGCAAGATTCCAGCTGTTTATGGGTCGAAAAACATGGAGGCTGCGGCCTACAAATGGAAAATAAACTTCAATGAAAACTGCAAGTGTCCTGCCTTTTATAATATATTCCCAGAACACAATCACAATGAATTAAACGGGCTGTTGAAAAACGGAGGGAATTTACACCTAATTTTCTTGAAAAACAAAGATGACAATCCAAGAGTTAGAAAAAGGATGGATATTGTCAAAAAAATCGCAGAAGAAAGCAAAATCGACACTACAGCTCTGGAAGCAGAAGGGAATGGTTTCTTGGAAAGGGTAATATGGACAATTTACTTGGGTGACTGGACAAGCTATTTTTTGGCCCTAGAATATGGAATGGATCCGACACCAGTAGAGCTTGTAGAGAAGTTCAAGAAGCTGCTAGACTGAACACTTAAGCATTTATAGCTTACCTAAAATTATTGTATGGTAGTCCAAAGGTGTTTATCCTCAGAAAGTGTCCTGGAAGAGTTCAGAGTGTACATGATAAGTCGAAAAAAGAGTGTATACACTGTCATTGCTTATCTTGGAGATATTAGGCGGTCTTTGGTGTGCCCCCAGATAAATGGATCAGAAAATACTGGAAGTACTTTGGCGGGTTTTGTGACAGAAGATTTGGAAGGTATGAGAAGGAAAGGCATACCTACGACCACATATAATAGAAAAGTTGCCTCTGTAAACGCCTTCCTGAATTTTCTTAAGGCCAATGGTTATGTGGATTCTGTAGACTATTTGGACGTGTTGCCTGCGCCTCCGAGAGGTATAGAAGTGATAACCCCAGATCAGTTTGAAAGGCTCATGGACACTGTGCCTCCATATGGATTTAGTCGAGTAAGGGATAGGGCCACTTTTAGACTAATGAGGGATACTGGAATTACAGGTGAGGAAGCTTCTGGTATTTGTTATGGCGATTTCGTTTTATCGGCTGACGCCAAGACTGGAATCAAACCTATTTGGAGAGGCGAGACAGATCTGGTTCTTCCGATATCAGAACCCACAGACCAAGAGATAAGGGCTTATGAGGATGTTTGGAGAAAAATTGGGAGAGAAGTTAAAGACCGACAAAAAGAGCCTTATTTCAGGAACAATTCTGGGGAAGGAATTAGTTCGAGATCTGTCAGGAGAAGGTTTACCTATTGGTTGACTGAGGCTGGTTTGCCAGATATGAGGCCGCTCGCCCTAAGATATGCGTTCGCAAAAGACCAGTTGGACAGGGGCACTAGCACAGAAAATCTGGCGGAATTATTGGGAATCAGTTTAGGGGCTACCAGGCTTTTAGTAAGAAAGTTGAAACAGACAGACTCAAGATAAGAATCTAATACCTAGCCATATCCTGTTCTACTTCATCTGCCCATGCTTCGATACCGCCATCCAAGTTCTTCAATTTTTTGAAGCCAAGTGATTTTAGTTTTTGTAAAACAAACGCGCTTCTGGACCCATGGTGGCAATACAAAACAGTTTCTTTTGATGGGTCGAGTTCAGAAACCCTCCCATGTATTTGGTTTACGGGGATTAATCTAGCGCCTTCTATGTGGCAGATATTATATTCCCACTGCTCCCTGACATCCACAAGAGTAAAATCCTCCTTTCGGTCAATCTTCTCTTTCAGTTGTTTTGGGGTGATGTCTTCAGCTGGCATAGACTTATAATTCATTACTTCAATGGAGATAAAGAAATATAACAATGTTATATCAGTATGTTTTAAAAAGCTTCCATATAATATATAACCAAAGTCTGATGACTAAGCTTGAAAGGGAAACCAATCAAGTTATGAGGGAGAGATTTATATGGGAAAACCAGCTTTTGTGAAATTTGAGCAAACCAAGGATTTAGCAGATAAAGTATACGAAGCTTTGGAGTTGGCAAGAAACTCCGGCAAAATGAGAAGGGGAGTCAACGAAACAACCAAAGCAATCGAGCGCGGACATGCAAAACTAGTTGTGATGGCAGAAGATGTGACACCAGAAGAAATACTCATGCACCTTCCAATACTATGCCAAGAGAAACAAGTGCCATTCGCCTATGTGCCATCCAAACTGGAACTGGGCAAAGCAACAGGCATAGAAGTGCCAACATCTTCAATAGCAGTGACCGAAGAGGGCGAGGCAAAAAAACATATCCAGGACATTTCAGGCAAAGTAAAGGCACTGTTGAAATGATTTAAATATCTGGCTAGTTATATAATCCTATTCGCGTTGAGTCCTAATATAAATTGACATCTAAGGTTATCTAAATATAAGGGAAGGTGAGAGAAACCGTAGGTTTCCTCTATGGCAGAAGGAATTCCAGCAAGGGTAATTCAGGTTTTGGGGGCTTTGGGAGTCAGGGGAGTCTCCAGAGTCAGATGCAAAATAGAAGATGGAAAACAAAGCGAAAGAACCCTGATAAGAAATGTGATCGGCCCAATAAGGAAGGGCGACGTTATCCTACTCAAAGACACAGAAATGGAATTTGGGGAAAGATTAGGCGGCAGATAATATGGCAAAATGCGCTTTTTGTGGCGGCAATGTACAAGACATGAAAGGAAAACTTTTCATAGACAAAGCAGGCGACTCCTTTTATTTCTGCGATTCCAAGTGCAACAAAAACTTCAAGCTCGGTAGGCTCGGAAAGCGGGAGAAGTGGACCAAGAAGTTTGTAAAAGGAAAGCAGGTCAAAGAAGCCAAATAATTTTTTTAAGAGGACAGCAATGGATAAAAAAGAAATAAGACATTTTCTAAAGCCGCACTGGAAAAAATTCATTTTACCCTTAATATTTGGAATCCTGTTCCTTATTTTAGTCAGCAACTTCCAAGCTTTAGGAGCTTTCCTGGACAAATACACATGCGAATCAGAAGTCCTTTATTCCCAATTAGACCAAAACAAAAGGGAAAATAATACTGAGGGAGCCAACGCAACCCTGGAACAGATAAAAAACCTTGTAAACAGAATGCAGCAAGACGCTCCTCAAGGAAGCATAGTGCCAGTAATCTCCCTCTACACAATCGGGGTGATCGACCCAATGATACCATTCCCCTGTTTAATGATCCAAGGCGAATCTGGCTTCTGCCAATTCTATGTAAATGAGACAACCCACGCCTGCATGGTCAAATCAATCAACAACACAAAAATCGAGGACTTCAACAACACCGCGCTCCAAAACATAAGGTTCGAAACCAGGCTATACATCCCAATATCCACACCAATATTCATAGTAAATATACTAATCCTGATTGTGGAAGGTTACCTAATTTCTGTGCTAATCCAGATAGTCTACACAAGGCAAAAGAATAAAAAACCCACAAAGAAAGATTAATACATGGGTATTCTAAGAAAACTCGCTCCATATGTCGTAGCAGCAGCTTCTTTTTTACCTTTAGGTGGATGTCCCAAAGACTGTAAGTCAACAACAGGACCTTACAACCCACCGCCTTTGATAATCCAGCCAAAACAAGCTGACACACAAAATCCAATAGGCAGGTCACAAGACAATCAAGATCCAATACCAATTGTCCAGGAAGATGGGGATTATAAGACAGTCTCAACAAGCAGAAAAGTAAGGACAGAAGACGGAAGTGTTTTCACCCTAAATTTACAAGTCCATGGGCCGCGCCAAGTGAGGAAAAGGGAAAATGCAATCTATACAGCAACCGCTGAAAAAATATCTGTTGGATCCATAGCCATCGGCGCCGCGGTGCCAAATGGGGATGCAAGTTTTTTGCCAGACGGCGGGAGTTTTAAAAGGATGCCCCCAAACGGGGATTATGTGGCTTCTGGAGACGCAAGATACCCCTTTGACAAGTTTGCAGAATCCTTGCCTGGTTATCAAGAGTTGGGAGAAAAGTATAGAGGCGACTTGAAAAACATAAGCGATATTGGCAGGGACAGGTTATTGTCAGAGCTGACCCCAAACTTACCTATATGGTTTTCCGACAAAAAATTTACACAGTCAGACCTCTCCCTATTTACAAGACGCGGAAGCATTGGTTTTAGCGGCGCAAAGCAGGAAATAGTCTGCCCAGCGGAAAGGGACACTCAACTCAAAGTTTTTGCCTTTGTAAATCCCTGGATGTCACCAGACAACGTATTGCTAACAACAGAATTCCCCATTGATGTTATTGATGACGTTGAGCCAACTAAACCAAAACAAGAGCCGCCTGTTTCTACATTAGTTGGAAAAGATGCCCTTTTAGAGTATGCAAAGTTGGCGATATCACCCACAAATGATAGAGTGTCTTTTAGTGCCCGTCAGATGGATAGACTGGGTCACTATTTACAAGGCGTTTTGGGCACAATAAACCTTGATTCAAAAACTCCCACTACCACAACGTGTGAAGGGGAGCCAAAGCTATTGTCATGGTCTCCAGATGGCAGACTGATACACAGCGGATACGGATTAATATGGTTTGCTGGGGTAGAGAATGGTTCAGACACGAGGGTATCGGCCAAATACCCAACAGGGATAGCAAAATCCCTGGCATGGTCGCCTGGAAACAGAATACTCTACTCCCAAGACTTGTTAGCAGGTGAAAGAAGGATTCAGAGAGACATATTTTCAATGGATCCAGAAACAGGCGAGACGGTAAATTTAACAAACACACCCGATACAGACGAACGAAACCCAATATGGTCTCCAGATATGCAGAGAATTTCTTTCTTATCATCTAGGACTGTAGTTGAGAATAATAGGTCTAGGAATATAACAGAAATATTTTTAATGGATAAAGATGGATCCAACAGAAGGAGCCTTACAGATAACCAGTACATGAAAAAGAGGCTTGGTGGGTGGGTACAAGATGGTATATGGTTTATAGAAACGGGTGGCGACAACTTTTGGCACGAAGTTTCAATAATTAGTCCAAATACAAGTGGAGGGTATAAACAAATTTACAGTGATGGTGAGTTTTTTCGCGAAGGTGAG
>DATDTO010000101.1:0-9858 GCA_035290825.1 archaeon | reverse complement strand
CTAGCGAAAAAGGTTTTAAGTCGCCTTCAACCCCTTCAGGAGTTATCGAAGTTCCTGTAAACCCATTAACATGGGCTTTGGTAGGTGGCGCAACCTACATCGCCCGTGGCTACGCAATGGACATCATGCATTTGAGAAAACTTATCGTTGAAGGAATTAAACACAAAGGCATGGCTATTATCGATGTCTTCCAGCCTTGTACAACCTACAACAAAATCCAAACACCAGAATGGTACAAACAAAGAATTTACAAACTGGATGACGACAAAACCTATGACCCAACAAACAAGGTTGCTGCTTTCCAGAAAATGCAGGAATGGGGCGACAAAATCCCAATAGGTTTGCTATACAAAGAGGAAAGACCAACATACGAAGACCACGTGCCACAAAACAACCCGATGCCTGTTGTAGAACAGGATATTTCCAATGTAAACATGGATGTTCTATTCTCCAAATTCATGCAGAAGAGCTAAGCTTTAGAAATAACCAACTCTTTAAACCCTGTTTCTTTGTCAAACTCCCTAGAAAAATTCACACCATCCAATTCCACAATCACAATTTCAGCAGTCACATAGACCAAGCAGCCTTCTTTTACATGACCACCAATGCAATTTCCTTCTTCATCAGAAAGCGTTATATGTAAATGGCTTCCATCTTGAGAAAGTGTGCCCACAAGAGAAACAATCTCAACTTTTTCTCAAAATCCTTTGTTATAGTCTCGTCAGCCATCCGTAAAGTCGCCCTTCTTACAGAACCAACACAAGTCAAAATAAGCCCTGCCTTGGATGCAGCCTCAAAACGAAAGTCTTCATAACTATCTAGCAGAGAGTTTAGTCCCGACCTTTTTCAAAATCTCCTTGAACCAAAAGGTGTAGTTTTGTGGGTTCTTTTTGACATCTTTTAACAAATCCTCCATGGTCACCCACTTGTACTCAGCAACCTCTTCTGGATTTATTTTTGGCTCGCTTTCATATGCCCCGACAAAAACATGGTCAAATTCATGTTCCATCAACCCATTGTCAAAACCCGTTTTGTAAATAAAAGAAAACACTTCCTTCAAACCACAAGAAAAACCCATCTCCTCCTTGAGCCTGCGGCTAGCTGCTTTATCCACATCTTCGCCTTTTCTGGGATGTGAACAACATGTGTTTGTCCATAATCCACCACTGTGATATTTTGTCAACGCCCTTCTCTGAAGCAACATCTCACCCTTTTGGTTAAAAACAAAAACAGAAAAAGCCCTGTGAAGCTTACCCTCTTTATGAGCTTTTATCTTCTCCTCTAACCCAATCTCCTTATCCTTCTCATCAACCAAAATAACCTGCTCCATAAAAGTATATTTTTATATGCTCTGATAGTATATAAACCATATATGGAAATCACAGAAAGCGAGTTTTACAGGCTGGCTACCCAAATAGCAAATCAATCAAGGCAGGCGGCCTTTGCATCCAAAACCCCTGTATTATTGCTACCATCAGAACAACAAGGTAAGTGGCGAACCGAATATAACCAAACCCTACTAAAAAGGATCAAGAACGGCAAACAGAAAACACAATATTTGTTCTCCATACCTCACCTAAAGTCCGAGTTGAACAAATTAAACAAGACAGCCGCAGAAAAAGTATTGGATTGGTGGGCAACATTGTTGACTTACAAAACTCTGGACTTGCGCGCAACAGAAAGGCCATTCGAAAGCTGTGTAATTGGTGACAGCCAAATTTTACTGAAAGAGGGGACGAAAAGATTTTTGATATCCACAAACTTTTCAAAAGGTGCGGAACTGGCAAAGGAATTTAACAAATATTTCAAATCGGCATCATCAAACAACAATATAATAAACCAAATAAGGAGAGCGTTATGATTCTCCACGAGAGCGCTTTGGTGATTATTAAAAAAAGTAACAAATTTCTCCTGATAAAACGCGGCAATCCACCGTTTAAAGGCTGTTGGGCAGCGCAAGGTGGCCACCTAGATAAAGGTGAAACACCATACCAAGCAGCCACAAGGGAAGCTAAAGAGGAAATCGGTGAAATAAAAGTTGAAAAAAAGCCGTTCTGTGTTTTCACACATGATGTGCGCGTCGGTCACCAACACAAAGCCCATGCCTTCAAAGGTATCGTAGCCGGAAAAATACAAGCGGGCACAGACGCAGCCGAATTTGGATGGTTTACTTTAAAAGGATTGAAAAAATTGGATATAGTCGATTACACCCTGCGCGTTTTGAATAAGTTCTTTGTCCCGAAGACCTTTAATTCCAAAGACCGAGAAAACTAAGACTCAACAAAATTAAACCCAGCATAATGTAGCTTGTTGTAAACATCTAGATTATCGTGGTTTTTTTCGTGGCTTCTAATCTTCTTTTTCAGGAACAAAGAATCCTTCAATATTTTTGGTAAATGTGCAAGCCTCTTAGCGGGGGTCCAACCAACAGCTTTTCTATAAAACTCAACATTCTCGATAAAATAGTTGATATGGTTAGGGTTTTTGTACCGCTTCCCCAGTCGCTGCAAACCATCATATACATTAACAACCTCAGTGTAGAATAAGAGAAGCTCTTTGCAGGAGTTTTTTAGTACCATTGAAAACTTTGGAGAATGTTTTATTTAAACCTTTCTTCTAGACAAAAATAAACTTTATGGCGAGTTCCAGTGCTATTATGCCAACAGAAAAGAAAACCACGTGTTCAGGCTTAACTTTGAGCGAGTCTGAAGTCTCCTCATAATACCTAATCAGTCCAGCCGTGCTCTGCGGCATGTAGTTTTTATCTGCCATGTGGAAACCTGTGGAGATTTATTGTTGGAAACAGATCTCAAACCAATTGAATAGGATCTGTTTCACCCTTTTTTCCGGTTCCCACACCTCCACTAATATGGAAACCTTCTACAAATATATAGAGTAAAGTCAAATATAAATATGCCGATAGATGCACTTGGTCTTCTCAGCTTATTTAGTATTACTATAGTTATAGGTTACATAGGCACTCTTATTTTCAAAAAAACAGGGATTTCTGATACTATATGGCTCCTATCGCTTGGTTTAGCTTTGGGACCTGGGTTAGGACTTATAGACAGGACAATTTTCATAGCTGTTCTGCCAATTCTTTCTGCTCTTGCTCTAATTTTAATACTTTTTGACGCTGGACTAAATATGGATTTCTATCAAATGATAAGGGGCTTTTCCAGAAGCATGCTTCTTACGATAGTTGGTGTTGTTTTTTCTATGCTGTTTGTGGGAGCAACATCAATGTATATCCTTAATTTCAGTCTCTTAGAAGGGCTTTTACTTGGAGCGATAGTTAGCGGTACGAGCTCTGCAATCATCGTTGCGCTAGTTAGCAAAATGAGAATAAGGGACAACATCAAAACCATACTGACACTAGAATCAATATTCACTGACCCATTCACAATAGTTATACCAATTGCTTTGATAAGCTTCCTAGTGGCCCCCATAGCCGCAACTCAGACAGACATAGCAGTCGGACCAGTGAGCACTATACTTTCAGCCTTTTCAATAGGTGCTGTTATAGGTTTGCTTGGAGGAATAATATGGCAAGCAGTAATGGACAGGCTTAAAGAAAAGCATCTCGAATACATGCTTACTCTTGCAGCAATGTTTCTTATCTATATTTTCGTTGAAACTTTCAAAGGCAGCGGTGCTCTTGCAGCTCTGATGTTCGGTCTTGTTATAGGTAACAAAAAGACATTCTATAATATATTGAGAATGAGGAAAAGGTCTTTGGGGGATCACGAATCATTAAGAACAATGCAGAACGAATTTTCCTTCTTTATAAGGTCCTTCTTTTTTGTCTACCTCGGGCTCATAGCGACAATAAATATGCAATATTTGCTTTATGGGCTCGCGATTGTCGGTGCTCTAATATTAGCAAGGCTTATAGCAGTTCAAATATCCACAATAAAAATGGAAATCCGTGGACAAGAGAAAAACATAATGAGAACCATGATGGGTCGCGGCCTTGCGTGTGCAGTTACATCACAGTTACCGCTTGCGGCCGGTCTTCCCAATGGCGCTGTGTTCTCAAATATAGCCTTTGTAATAATTTTGGGTACAACAGTATACACAACTATAATGGCTTTTGTTTTTAAACCAAAGAAAAGAAAAAAATCTGGGAAAATAAAAAATAAAAAAGGAAAGAAAAAATAACATTAATGTTTTCTTTAGTTCAGGTTTCTTTTAAACAAATTTAACAGAAAAGAAAAGTGAAGGGCGTGCTAGAAATAGCCCACTTTTTGTCGGCTCCTCGCATTTTACTGCGAAAGGAGGCGGTAGTATTTGTCTATGCATTTAAAGGTTGAAAATGACTGTTGTCATTTTCCAGCTCTCTTCCGATTTGCACGCAGCATGCTAAGATATTTCACTTGTTTTGACCTTTATTGCTCGATATTGCTATCTCATGGCTCCAGCCAAACAATGTTTTCTGCGCTTAGCAAGACTTCTCAGCCTCTATCTCACGATAGTGCACTGATTTCACAAACAAAACAGTTTGACCTGTTTTATCTGATCCACCTGCGTGAGTGGAGCTTCCGCACCGGTCAGCTTTTTACAGCATCCCAGCGAAACTACCTATCTAGCTCGTCCCTCAATCATAACTTGAATGTAAGGTTTATAAAATATCCAGAAAAGTATAACAATGTTATGTAAAATTATATTCTTCAAATTTGTGGGGTTTTAAAATAAGCATTGATGTCCAATCAGCTATCAGTTTGTTATACACCTGCCTTATCTCTGTAGATATTATTTCGTAATCATTTGCATTCTTAGCTATTATCACACAAGTTAGATCATAATCACCAATAATCGAAAGCAAATCAATAACATTCCTATTATTTTTAAGGTATTGTATAAACTCTTCTCTCTCCACCTTTGTTATGTTATGGAGTTTTATTTTATTATCTACAATTAAATTATAACCTAAAGCATTTGGGTTTATCCACACACCGATTTTATCTATAATTCCCTTTTCTTTTAGATTCCCCATCCTCTTCTTCACAGAATCTACAGATAACCCAACCTTTCTAGCTATCTTAGTGAGACTCTCTCTACCATCTTCTTGAAGAATCATCAGGATCTTCTTATCCTTCTCGTCTATTACTCTAGATTTAAATGCTTTCCCTGTTGGCATATGTAACACTATATAATATCTTATTTTATCTGACTATACTTAAATATTTGTCAACTTTTTAAGATATTAATGTTGGAATGCTTATATATGTATAATACATTATTTAACTATTAGAAGGTGATAAATATGATAGTTAGCTATAAGACCCAAACAAGAACAAACCCTCTTTTGTTAGCTCAAAGATGGGCTCAGGATCCAAATAAACCAAAACCCGGGAAAGTTGAAATGCTCCCCTTTAGATTATTCGAGATAGGGGTCCCAGACACCAACAAAACCACACCCATGGTCAGTGGAAGCTTCAATGGAGGAGAGTTAGTATATGAAAACTTTACTAGAACATTTTGAAGACATAAACCAAAGGTCTGAAAGGGACGATTCTAGAGAACTAAACATATTTGTCCAGGAAATAGAAAGGCATGAACAAGCTCTAAAAAATCGGTTGCCTAGTGAAATTACTATACCCTGTGGAGATGTCCAATTTTTCCCAGAGTATGAAAACCCTCCAGGCTTTCGTATGTGGAAAGAGATGAGAAAGGAGGGTATGACAAGCCAGCCAATTCCGGGTATGGTATATGGTGCAATAATAAATTGGCATCCTGAGGAGAAATGTTGGTGGGCAGGACACCTAGTGGAAAGACTTCCCCATCAAAATAATATTTTTGGATATGTATTTAGGCTCAATAGATACGAGGAATCTGACAGGATATTCGTGCCACCGGACTCACATAAACTAACACCAGAGAATGTTTGGGGCGTTACACATGAGGATATTGCTAAAGGCGCATGTAGGAGGGCACATGATGGACATGGATATGTGGCTACGAGTAGATTTGCCTATCTTGTTGGACAGGCAAGAGACCTTGTCAGACAACCAACCGAAGAGGAGGCAAAAAATCTTGCACGAATACCGTTGGTAGAATATGTTTTTGAAATATCGCCTCCAACAGAACAAGAAATTTTAGAAACATTAAAAAAAGTTCACGGAGTTCCGATAGAAAGAGATGGGGATATTAGCTGGGTTTCACCTGCGGAACTTTCATATCCTCTAAAAAAAGGAGTTTTGTGTGTATATAGAGATGCTAAAGAGTCTGGACTTTTTGAAGACCTAGAGTTCGGGATTTTACGTGGCATAGGACTTAAAGATCCGGTTCTTACAGGAAATTATCAAGGATTTAGAATTCCACTTTGTTACTGGATATAGTCCTGCTTCTGCTAACCCAACGAAGTGATGAGCAAGTTAATGAATGATATAGATTCTGGGAGCTTGTTGTAAGCTGATTATAAAGAGATTCAAGAAAATAGTGTTCTATAAATTGGTTATGGTCCATTGAATGAAATACTCTCACCAGTTTCAATCGAACCAAAACCTTTGATAGTAAATTCTTTCACCGAAATCTTTTGTAATCTATCTTTGATAGCTCCATACTGCTTCTGCGATACAACTCTTGGCACAATTCGTGAGGATTGGATTTCCAACACACCGCGGCCTATCCAGAAATCCGTTGTTGATGCAAAAGTCGATCCAAGAGTGAGCCAGTGTGTTGCATTCTCATCTGAGAGGCCCCAAGACAAAACGACAGGAATATGTGTACCACCAGTGAAATAATCTCCTAGAAACTCAGCCTCTACTTCGTAGAAAGTGTCTTCTATTATTTTTGACACTATTATTTTCTCTTCTCGTTCTTTCTGATTTAATTTGGTCCAGTCTTCCTGACCATTCCATACAAGAGATCGCCTGCTTCTTTTGAGACGTTTCTCTTTCTCTTCAGAAGACAATTTATCCCATTCTGTCCTCTTATTGGGTAGACTCTCTGTTATCTTGTTTTTGAGTTTATCGCTGTCATATTTTCTCCCAGTTCTTACATAACTTATCTTGAAGTTAGAAGGTACATATTTTGTATAGAACTCTAGAAGTTCTTCGAAGCTTGATGCATACGCATCCAAATCCTTCTCCGGATAGTTATCCATCATAGTCATGATAACGTCTTCTGATCCGTAATCTAGGACAACACCAGGTTTATGCACTGTTAATAACGGAGCAACCAACTCGCTCATAAATCGAAGGTTGAATAATTCGGCCCAATCAACTCTTGGATAAGATGGGTTCCAGAAATGTTTGTATCCTCCAAATAAAATAATGAGATGAACAGGCTCATCTTTCTCTATACTTAAAGTGATTTTATTGAGAATGTCTTTTTCTGTTTCTTCGTATAGTTTGGTCTTACGGAACCGTTTTAGCAAAAGTTTTCGTGTCATCCACATAACCCTGTCTGATTGAATAGATTTCTTATCTTCTTCTGTGAGTACGTATTTCGGGAATTCTTGAAGATCTTTAAGGTAAGTTCTCACTGCATCAGTATTTTTTACATCTTCTTTTTTCATCTTATCACATAATAATGTTGACTCTAAAATTAAAATAGCCTAAAGCGGCGGCTACCTAAATCTAAAAACAAAATTCTGGGACAGACTGCATGCTTTCTTTTTCTTGTTGAACAGTCTTTCCAGATATATATAAAGAATTGATCAGTGAGTTAAATCCAAAGACACAGAAACTCTAGGAGATTGGTGATCGTGGACTGAATACCTCGTTACCTTGGTACTTACATCCCGATTCCATCAAACCCGTCGTCTACGGGATCCTCCTCAACGCACCGATAGTTGCCTATTGGTTTGTTGAATAACTACCTCTTTTCAGGGGCGACTTCGTGCTTAGATGCCTTCAGCACTTATCCGTTATGGCGTAGCTACCCAGCGATGCTTCCACAACTGGTACACTAGAGGCCACGACACAGTGTTCCTTTCGTACTAGCTGCATCTTCCCTTCAGGCAGTTGACACCTTCAGTAGATATAGACCGTACTGGCTCGCACCGTACTTAACCCAGCTAACGTGGCTCTTTGATGGGTGAACACCCCCACCCTTGGCTGCTGCTGCACAGCCAGGAGGAGCCGAGCCGACGGCGGAGAAGCAACGCGCGGGGTCGATTTATTCCCACGAGTCTTCATTATTCGTTGCCAGAATTTCATAAACACAATTTCTTGTGTCTCAAATTCCGCCTTAATAGAGACAGAAACCGAGTTGATTTCTAACTGTATGTCGATTTCCAATCTTTGGTTATTGTCGAGACCTTGGTCTGAAGATGGATATAACTTACGCTATAGTCCATCTTTTCTACATCTGGTTAAACCTGACATCAGACGGAGTAAATAAATTTACCCCAATCATTAGTCACTTCATTTTTTCAAGATCTCATTGCTGTAAGATCTTACAATTCCATTAAGGGTCTTTAAAGGATTGAATAAAATTCGCACCTTTTTGAGAAGACTCATGGCAGGAACTTTCGCCCGCCACGACTCCATTACCCCCGAGATAGCTTTTCTGATAAACCTAGCCCCCAGTAATGAGGACATAAGGGATCGCTAAGCCACACTTTCGTGTCAGGATCTCTTACAATCAAAGATCCTATCAAGCTTCCTTTTGCCTTTGCACTCTTCTCCGGATTTCTGACCCGGATGAGGAAACCTTTGGGCGCTCCTGATATGTTGTCAGAAGCGTACCGCCCCAGCCAAACTGCCCATCTGATGCTGTCCGCCTAAGCGTAAGCGGTATGACAAAGATAGGGTAGTGTTACACTTTCGCATTCCCCAAAACCGAAGCCTTGGGTTCGACGCTACTACCTACTCTATGCGATCCCCATCATACCACAACATCAAAATGCAGTAAAGTTCTACGGGGTCTTCTCGTCCCACTGAAGGACTCCTGAGTATGCACAGGAAATTAAGTTCACTGGGTGTCAGTTCGGGACAGCTGGAAAGTCGTTAAGCCATTCATGCGGGTCGACAATTAATCGACAAGGGATTGCGCAATGGCAATTCTAGTTGGTCTTCATCTTACCATCAGAGTGGTAATTCGATGACCGCCAATATTACGCTACCTTAAGCTTTCTGACTTGTATTACTACAAGAGTCGGACTATATCATCATCCTACTCAGGATGTCTGGCGTTTAGTCTCTGAGGGTCTTGTTCTTTTAAGTTATGAAGGATTTCGTCTATTGCGTATCTTCTTTGTTTGCCTTCAAAATTCATTTCAAACACCTTCCTTACAAGATGCTTGAATTGCTCTAGGTTTTTATGCTCCTTGTTTTCTAGGCAATTTACTACCTCTTTGAACTTTTCAAAGTCGCCATTCTTCGTTATTAATTTGTATTTTTCAAAGAATGGTATTATTTTTTCAGCCAGTTGCCTTCTATTGTCCACTAAATAAACAAGTGTGTCTGGTTGGCCGGATTTTTCTATTATTCTTCCACACACCAACTCATTTTTTATAAGTTCTAACACAGATCTGCTGTTTTTGTGTTGAGTTACTTGGAAGATTGGATCTAAAACCCAACCGAACCTGGCATCGTCTTGTTTTTTAATGGCTATACTAAAGCAACCTTCGGCGTCTACAAAACCCAAGATATAAAACCTTGTGTATCTTTTTTTTCTCAGGAGTTTACTCAACTCCGTTTTGTTCTCTTCCATTATATCACCTCGTAAAGAACAATTCCCTGCTGATTGTCCTCATCGTCTTCAAGATTTTCCCTTGCTCAGGACTTGAAAACTTTGGAGTTCCAGCATACAGCCAGATTTTACGACCGCCTTTTAAAAGATGGAAACCGATTCACAAACCGGTTTCGACCTTCACCGCTAACGGTCAGAGTTACCGCCGCCATTCAC
>DATDTO010000100.1:0-7641 GCA_035290825.1 archaeon | reverse complement strand
AGAAAATTATAAAAAGTGACCCAAATAAAATACTTAGCGCCCTTAACGATTTCCCTGGTGGCAGGGATTTGTATTCCAGGTATTCTACTGCAATGGATGCAATATCAGCGCTAAAAACACATGAACTCCCGCTTAATTTGGTAGAGCCTGCGCGTTTGTTGAATTCTATAGATAAAGAATTTTTGATGGCTAGATTCAGCCTCACAGCAGACCAGTTGAACAATATATTACTAAATCCAGATCAGGCGGCTGCACGCCATATGTACAATGAAATTGTTCAAACAGAATGGCAGGCCTTTGCAACCTTTGGTTCAAATCTAGAAGCATCTCAATTCCAGCTTTCTATAAAATCTGCTCTACAACAAGACGGTTTAATTCCTGTGAGCATCCACACACATCCAACGGTTTCTACAGATGACATTATAGCGCTAAGCCCATCTCCTGGAGACTATCATCAGTATAGGGTCAATTCAGATGGATTAATGTTCTCAGCTGATGGAACAGAGACAAGCTATCTATTCAACATGATAGTTGCGGGAAAACCTAACAAGTATACTGTGGTCAATGTTTTGTCTGGTACAGAACATGTACCAACAGAGATACCCATTGGTGAAGACTTGGATAAATTATTTGGAAACAATTATGTGTTCGGCACGGAGTATACAAATGGTGTCCCAATATCACATCTTGAATTTCCAGGCGGCAATCCTTCTACTATTAATTCAGTTAAGGATATATCTATCAGACCTTTGGCCGGTCCTTCATTAAGACTTCCAGGAAATTGGCTCTCAAAGGAAAGCGGGAAAGTTGGCACAGAGCTTAACGGTCCTTTGGGAAGGTCTTCTTCCAGATTATTGGGTCTTGTTGGCGCTTTGGGTATTGCAACATCCATTGTGGCTGGACCAGAAATTGCGCAAGCTTCTGAGACAGAATCAGAAATACCTTTGTCTGAAAAAGTTCCAGGATATTCCTCTTTACTTGACCCAGATGTGCCAGAAGAGGTGATAAGCAGCGCGCTGGATCAGGCAGCTTTGTTTGTGAATGCAGAACTTGTGGACAAAATGGCGCAAATATTTTTTGACCAGAATAATGTTTACAGTAGTAGCCTGGAAACAAAAGCTGGCCAGAAACTGATTGAAGTGAGCGGAAATTCTGTCTCTTCCAGATTTACACAACAAGCCCAGATTTTCAACCAAGACCTTTTGAATCTTGCAGAAGAGGGGAAGGAAATTCCAACAGAAAAGCTGAATAAGTTAAATATTGTGAGGAAATTTTTAGAATTAAAGGGACAGGAAATAAAGTTGTTGGATAAGCTTCCAGAAGAGCATGTATGCAATGATGTGGCGACTCCGCCTTCTGGGGAGCAAGGGACATATGAGCAAGAGTGGGAAATGGGAACAAACAAAGGCGAGTTTACTTTAAAATATAATTTTTACAAACAACCAGACAAAATTGATATTTATTATGAAAATAACCCCAAATCCATATTTAGCAGCGAAGGATTTGTAAGCTGTGATAGAACTAAAGGATTGCAGAATAAACCCACTGACTACCAATGTAACACCATAGATATTTATCACGGCGGTCCAACTTCTGGTGGTTTAGGCCAGTTAAACAAACAAGAATGTGACACATTTGGCCTTCCTAACTCAGCATATCCACACAAAATATCTTTCCCTCAAGGAGGAACCTCAACAAAAGTGAAAGCAGTTGTGACAGCACCTTGTGGCACTACAGCATGGGTTTACAAAATTTCTTGCCCCCAAGGAGTTAAACAACCACCAAAACTTTCAAACTTTTACATACTTTCCTCTAATATTTATTCAGATGGTTTGAGAAAAGCAGCTCTAAAAACTTTACTGGAGTCTGGAGAAGCCATAGGCGGAACAGACACAAATTCTGATGCTTATATAAAAAACAGCACGATATTTTTCAAAAACCTGTTAAGGTTCGGGACAGACAAACAAATAAAAGATTTTGTAAAGAATAAGGCAACCAATATATTGACATATTTTGGAGCTGTCATCAACAAGCTGCAATCAAAAATATCAGGGGATCTGTATCAAACTGTATATGAAAATTCCCATATTATAGATTTGCTTGGAATTTTAATTTCTGAAAACAGCGCTGCAAGAACACAATCAATAAATATAGTCAAAAAATTATTATCTACAGGAAGAGGTGTCTACAGTGACAGCAAATTAATAGATCTGATTATCGAATCTTTTGCCTTAGAGACATACGAATCTGGGAAACTCACTGTTATTGATTCAATACCTGTAACTTTGCTTTCTAATGAAAAAATGTTCCAGTTTATTTCTGGCATAGTTGAGGACAAAAACGGGTATTACAGAGATCAGCTTCTTCTCAAAGATGTTGCAATTAATATACTCACAGCCTCAGGCGATCCAAGAGCCATAGAAATAATAAAAGATTTGTCAAAAAAAGATGAGATTAAATTTGCACAATCTGGAACAGCCTTGAATATAGTGCCAGTATCTGTTCCGCCGACAATAGAAACAAATCAACAATTGAACATCCAACTGTTTATTCCTGAATCAAATAAGGATATTAAAAAAATAGATACTGTTGATTCTATAGTAAAATCTGACACTGGAATTTCAAGCGTTACAATGGTAGAAACTGGTCCGAATACAGGAGTGTTTGTCTTTGGGACGCCAGTCCATATTGTCGATTCAAGATGTTCTTCAGGTGGTCCTGGATGCCCACAAACAGGTGTAAGAATAGTTTCAACAAGTGGGGAGGATGTACGAATATTTATCGGTGGTAGTGATGTATCAGTTGGTGTTGGAAGCCAGGAAATAGAATCGCCGTTTATTGATCCTAAACTCCTTCCGATAGTAAGGCTATTTGAATCCTCTTCTGCAAGCACGCTAGGCTCTGTCAAAGACAAAAGAATAATTGTTTATGTCCAGGACGTTCCAGTGGCAGGGGATATTAGAACAATATCCTTTGGTAAAAGCGATTTCCCTAATAAGAGAAATGGGGAGAGTGTCAAAAAAGAAATAATTTTGGGGGCCAATGGATTTGTGTCTTCCATAGATTACTCTTTAACTTCAGTTGGAGAATGTTTAGTAAGCCTAAGCTGTAGTTGGTGCGGAATTAAAATAACAAGCTGCCAAGATGAATATGCAAGTTCTGAAGTAAAATTGTATAAAGATGGGAAAGAGATAGACTCTAAAAAAACAGGGCGTCTTGGACATGACAAGCAGGCTACAGATATAGGATCATTCACATTCAACAAATTCGCAGACAAAATAGAGGTTATATTTAATAAAGAGGATGATGCGGGCGATTATGAGAATTTAGGTCTATCAATAACTGCAAACACTTATTCACAAGCTGTAAATGTCAAAGGTAGGGAAGTGTTCAGTTTGGCTACCCAGGATGGAAAAATAACAACAGCCTTATTTGGAGAAATTCCAAACCCGACAACTAAAATAATAATTTTGAAAAGTTTGCTGGAAGATATAAGACAGCTGCCAGCCTTACAGGTACAGAGCGCAATTTTAAATGCTGTTGCAAGCAAAGCAATAATAACTCTGGACGAAAATAATCAAGATGCTTTCAAAAACAAAGATATACTAAATCTGTTTAGCGATATCTATGGTCCATTAGGCGTCGGGGATATAAAGCCAGGTGAAACAAAAAGAATAGACAATTTCCAAGGCTGGTCTGGAACCTTGAATGTGCTAGTTTATGATGGTGTTAGTATACCTGGCATGATTAATAATGGCGACACCCTGAGGTTTGTAGTTCCAGACTCAGCTACTTATAAAGGTGTTATTATCACTTTGAAAGGCTATCCAACAGGCAGTTGTATAGTCAAGCCAGACAAATTACCACGCGGCTTTGAAACAGGAGAATCGACAATAGCTGACTGCAATCGTGTTGTTTTGCCAACTGGAGAAAAAAGTAAAGTGTTGGAATTCTCTGGCATAGAGACAAAAGGATTTGTGCCTGAAAAAGACAGCTCAGAAATAACAAAGATTGTTTTTGGCTGCCGAGATGTAAAACCTTCACAAAATCCAATATTCAGTTTCAAACAAGGGACCACCCACACAATAAATGGAAAAGAATATACTTTTTATGGCAATGTGTTGGACGAGGCAATTCTACTGTACAGTAAAGGTTATCTTACAGCATCCCCTATCGTTGGCTTCCCGTCAAAAGTAGACGGCATGGTTTTCAGGGTGACTAACTTTAAAAAAGATTCTGATGGAATACCTTCTTTCGATCTGGAGGTTGGCGGCAAGGAGCAGCCAGATATTGGGACTGTTTTTAGTGAATGTTCAGAGGAAGGCCAATTAGGCTGCACATCAATATCTAAAACCATACACAAGTGTCTGGGTGGCCAAAACATTATCACACAGCAATGTGATTATGGTTGCAATAAATGGGCAGACAACCTTTTGCCAGAGTGCAACAAGCAGCCAGAAAGAAAAGAAAAATACAGCATATACAGAATTTATAACATGCCGCAGACCAACTTATATTCAAACTATAAAACAGAATTTTCAGCCCCACATCACTTTAACTTAACAACAGCTTATGTCATGGCGTTTAGTTCAGTAAGAAATGATTGGATAGAGCTACTAATGATCGCACCAAGAGATAAAGGCATCACAGAAACAAGTCCTGGTTATTATACAATAGAAAAACAATTAAGTAATCAAGTCGAGTCTTTGGATATAGATAGCAGCAAAGGCTTTTATTGGGTATTTGGTGGTTATTTAGTAAATTATAAAGGAAATCTGGCTAGTTTAAATGGCGTGCCAAAACAGAGTTGTGTTGGGGCTAGTGGACTTGAATATTCATGTGAACAAAGAAATGCAATACCTAGCTATCCATATATAAGGGAAAACCCAATAAAATGGGGGCCAAATGCAATGTCAAACACAAACCTAGTTGGTAACTTCAAGGTAAAAGGTGATGGGCAGATAGTGACATATCAGGGTTCTAAGTATAAATTTGGTAATACAAATAACAATAAAGCAATTCTGGAAATAGACGGGCAAAGATACGAATTTGATCCAGGCATTCCAAAAACAATAGGTAATAAAATAGTCACTGTGAAAGACTTTTTCAACTATGTATACTATCCATATGATTTAAATTACATGGAAGTAGAAACGTCTGATCCGCCTTCAGCACCTTCATCACTATCACTTATACAATTTACTCCAACCAACCCACCCCAACCAACAAAGGCTGCATTCCAACTCGCATTATACACTCAGGGATTGCCAATAAACAAGGATATAACAGCCACAAGCTGTGTAGACCAGACTGTACGGCTAAATGAAATTACAACTGGAATTATACTAAAATCTCTAAGTGAAACAGGAGGCAAGGCTACAATTTATTATACAGAGACGCCAACCAAAGTTCCACAGGTTATAACTACTGTTGCAGGAAGAGGCGAGCAGGGCAATTCTGGGGATGGTGGACTGGCAGTTGATTCAACCCTCGGCTACATAAAGGGGATAGGGACAGATAAAAATGGAAATCTGTTTATAGCAGATGCATATGTCTATAATGTTGATAATTCTGTAAATTCAGATGTTGTTCATTCCTATAAAATCAGAATGGTGAACAGGTCAACAGGCATAATTTCAACAGTAGCAGGCATAAGCAAGAGAATAGATGCAGCCACAACAACAGTAGTAGGAGGACACATAGAAAGCTTCTCAGGCGATGGCGGCCCTGCAGACAAAGCAGAATTGAAATATCCAAATGATGTTGCAGTTGACAAAGATGGGAACATCTACATAGCTGACACAAATAACCAAAGGATTAGAAAAATAGACAAAAAAGGAATAATAACAACAATAGCAGGGACAGGGGAACGGTGCAATAAACCACCTCAACAATGCGGTGATAGCGGCCCTGCAACACAGGCATTATTGGATGCGCCAAAAAGGATAGCTGTTGATAAAGACGGGAATGTTTACATAACTTCTGGGTTAAGGGTTAAAAAATTGAAGCCTGAAGGAACTGGTTATACAATCTCAGCAATAGCAGGAACAGGCCAACCTTGTGGACCCCTAAATCCATGTGGTGATAATGGCATAGCAGACCAAGCACAATTAGGTTCTATTTCCGGTTTATGGATCAATCGGGATGGGGATATCTATATAGCAGATTCAGGAGCCAGGAGGATTAGAAAAGTAGTTGGGACCACAAAAATAATAACATCAGTAGCCAGCATGCAAGGCGATCCGATTGGGATTGCAGGGGACCAAAACGGAAACATTTACACTGCTTATGGAATAAGCGCTGCCGGATCCACAGTTATAAAAAAGGGCGAATCTGGTTTAATTGCAACAATCGCAGGCACAGGAGAGCGATGTTCGCCGTCAACTGGTTTTTGTGGAGACAATGGGCCTGCAGACAACTCGCAGATAAGCTCTGTTGAAGATTTAGAAGTTGATACATATGGAAATATTTATGTAGCAGACCAACAAAGTTACAAGATCAGAAAAATATCTCCACAATCCCAAAGAGCCATATCACCAATTTCAGCCGGTGATAGTTTTGGTCCAGACCCATTTTTTGCCGGAGTATCAACGGCTAATCAAGTTATAGAGGAGAAAATTGAAACTCTTTATTTCAGCGGTGAACAAATAAAAATATTCGGATTGGACAGGAAAATTGCCATAACAAGAATAATCTTTGGTTGCAGTACAGAAGGTTTAGGTGGTGGAAATCCAACATTCTCAGCTTACCTAATTAACAACACTGAAAAAACCCAGGCAATATTTGATTTGAATAGGGTTGAATTAACTGATTGTGAAGAAAAAGAAATCCAGATAAACAGTGAGCCAATAGATTCTATTGAAATAAACTCGTTAATATCTTCTGGTGGCAGAGCCAAAATTTACTATAAGGAAACAAGGACAAGAGTTCAGCCTTCACCTTCCCCATCACCAAGCTCCACTGCACCAACGCCAACGGTTATAGTAAACGGTAATTGTGCGGATTCTGACGGCGGCCAAAACTCTTTCATAAAAGGAATAACAACTTATGAAAATGGTAGAATATTGACAGATTATTGCTTTAACCCAACTTATGTGGAAGAAGGCTACTGCGATCAGACTGGAAACGCCAAGATAATTTCGGTGGGTTGTATTTCTGGATGCGAAGACGGTGCATGCAAAAGAACAGTTGGAGAATGTTCAGATTCAGATGGTGGGCACGAATATTATGTAAAGGGAGAAACTTATGGTGATAGCCCCTCAACAAACCTACCATATAAAAGTTATGATACTTGCGATTCTACGGGTCAACTAATAGAACACTATTGTGATAGTAATAGATATCATACCAACATAGTCTATAACTGTCCAAATAAGTGTCTGGATGGGGCATGTGTTAGGTCTACGGGTCCAATAATAAAAACCATAGCTGGTGTGGGGGAGCTGTGTAGATCTCCTACAGATCCATGTGGCGACAATAGCTCTGCAATATCTGCTAAATTAAATTTAATAAATTTGGTTGTCGACTCTTCAGGAAACATCTATCTATCTAGTTACAACAAGATTAGAAAAATAGACAAATCAACAGGCATAATCACAACAATTGCAGGGACTGGAGCAGCCGGATTTTCTGGAGATGGTG
>DATDTO010000099.1:0-4416 GCA_035290825.1 archaeon | reverse complement strand
TTCTTTATTTCAATTCCACTCTCCTCCATAACCTCTCTTCTAGCACACTGTTCAAAACTTTCTCCAAATTCCAAATGGCCTCCAGGAGGACACCAAGTGCCTTTTCCATGAGCCCCCAACCTTCTTAAAAAAAGAACCTTTCCATCTTTTCTAACCAAAATACCCATTCCAACCTTCGGTCTATTGTACTCCATATATTTAATTCTTAAAACAAAACTTAAATATGTACGGTTTTAACAAGCAAGAGCTTTCTGTATTGAAAAAACTAAACAAGCCAAAAAAGATTCAGGATTTCTTGAACAAACTAAAAGCAAACTTTGAGCCAAGTGGAGATACGTGTAGATCTCCTAGAATGGTTTTGAGAAAAAAAGAGGCGCATTGTGTTGAAGGCGCTGTGTTGGCTGCAGCAGCTCTCAGAATCCATGGTTACAAACCCTTAATCCTCGATCTCACATCCAATAAAAAGGATTTTGATCATGTGGTCGCTGTGTTCGAAAAAAACGGTTTCTGGGGCGCGATATCAAAAACAAACCATGCTATCCTTAGGTACAGGGAACCTGTCTACAAAAACATCCGCGAGCTGGTGATGTCCTATTTCCATGAATACACAACAAACAATGGAGAGAAAACCCTGCGCTCCTATTCAATGCCAGTAAACCTTTCCAGATTCGACAAGCTTGGTTGGACAACCTCAGAAAAAGATATTTGGTATATTCCAGAATATTTGTTAAAAGTAAAACATTTCCCAGTACTAAATAAATCACAGATATCCTCCTTGCGAAAGGCAGACAAGATAGAAATAAAGGCCGGAAAATTAGTTGAGTGGAGGTAGCTTATTTACCAAAATTTTTCTGCTGCTGGTAATACCAGTCAATAACCTTGTCAAACTCCTGTTTTGAAAACTCTGGCCATAATGTGTCTGTGAAATAAAGCTCAGCATAAGCAGCCTGATAAAGCAAGAAATTGGACATCCTTCTCTGGCCGCCTGTCCTAATCAACAAATCCAGCGGCTCCTTGACCATCAAAAGCTCATCTATCGTTTTCGGTCTGTGGCCATTTACAGATTGCATTATGTTGTTTATCTCAAACTGGGACCCATAAGCCAGCAAAATATTCAGCTTCCTTGATTTGTTGTTCTCTGTTTGTTTACTCACTTTCTCAACCAGTTCTTTTACTTCAGGAACCCATAACTTGGAATCGCCAACAACATTGACCTTCACATCATTCTCCTTGATTGTTGGGTCTGTAAGCAAATTGCTCAACTCCTTTGTGTAAATCTTCCACAAGTAACTTAACTCTTCCTTTCCCCTTTTCAAATTCTCAGTGGAAAGCGCGTAAACAGAAACTTCGTTTATATCCTTTTTTTCCAAGCACCATTTAAGGAAGTCTTTCATCTTTTCTGTGCCATCTAAATGGCCTTCCCATGGAAGCTTGCCTGATTTAGTTGCGTACCTTCGGTTACCATCCGGTAGACTTTAGTTCTAGGGTCTCTAGAATTATATAAGCCCGAGATGGACACCGCGATTTTTTTCCATATTTTTAATCACCTTAGCACGATATTCGTTAATTATGCTTTCCAGTCTTTTAAACTTTCTTTGAATAGAAAAGCCTATATTATTATAAAACTTTTCTAACCCGTCTATATTGGATATTGAAACATGATAACAGTTTCTACTTTTAGATATCTTTGTGGTTTTTATACCCAATATACTTAGTAGGTATACTATTTCCCTCAGACCCTTTATATTTGTAGAGTCGGCTCTTATATACCGATTATATCTCTTAGCGCATACTGTGCCCTCGGAGTCGAAAAATCCCTTCAAGAAACTACCAACTATTTCTTTATTTGGAGAATTCAGTATCTGAGAGGGTATTCTCCATGATTTGGTAGAAAAAGTACCAAAGCTTTCAATATCGGTAAATACAGATTTTTGTCTGCAATATACTGTATGTGTGTCAGACCAATTTGTGTTTTTCGATTTTCTAAACTTATATGATGGTTTAACGCCATAAACCTTCTTTACACAATCTGAAAAATAGTCTACAAAATCCTTATCAATAGCTACTAATCTTATATGATGTTCTATTTGTCGGGTAATTTTAGTTATTTGCTTCTTTTTAGTAAAACCCTTCCACAAACAACCATCACCGCACATGACACCCATAATGTACGCCTTTTCCTCAGTCAACTCATGAAAGCTAGGGTTTTTTATTTCCCTTGCTAACGGCCTTCTAGAAATCTGATATTTTCTCATCCTCTTTAAAACGATATTGTGTGATACTCCAAAAAGCCTAGATATTTCTCTACTCGAAAGATTGTTTTTCCAATAGAGTTCTTCTAACTTTTGTTTTTCGTTTTCCATATTACATCGCTTACCCTTTTCTATTTATACTCTTAATGGGAGGGTGGCGTTCCGCTATGCCGGTATACATATATTATTCGGACTCCTCACACTCATTATCATATTCCTCTAAAATCCATAGATCCCTGTCGCTTAATTCTTCCCCGTTCTGGTACCTTACCAAAGCCTCTAAAATCTCTTCCATGTTTGGTTTCCTTATCGAAAGCATATTTCCCTCCACAGCTTAAGCCGCTATGTTTTTGTTTTAGAGATTTTCTTAGGGGATGACTAGGGGTCGAGGAAGTGTAGCGAAGCAGCTCCTGTGACCCCTCTCAAAGAAGTAGTGGTCGAAGACCCAAAACCAGAAAGAATGAGCTGAACTATTGTAAAGCGAGTCTTCTGGTTTTGTTAAACTTAAATAAATCAATTTTAACAGGATACTTCTCAAATTCCCCTAAAAGGCCTTTCCCCAAAACCAGCCTGGAAAAAGCCTCAGCAGTGACTTTGGCACCTGTCAATGCATTATGCGGCATAGGCTCTACAGGCAAACCAACAAACTTCAAAATCTGGTCCAATGTATACTGGTTTGTGTGGTTGTGTAAAAGCCCCCGTTTCAACATCTCTGTATAAAACACACCTTGAATATCAACAACATGGATGCTAAACGGCCAACCTACCCTGTATTTTTTCACAGATTCTAAAAGGAACGACTGGTCAAAATGCGTATAATATCCGCCTAATATCCTATCGCTCACAGACAGCGACCACCCAACGAATTCAATGACAAGATCCTTCAACCCCTTTCTATTATTCAACAAATCCTCCTTTCTAAACCCATTGATTTTCAAGGCCACTGGGTCAATTTCCGTGCCACTGTCCACACCACATTCCCCATAAAATTGGTTCTCTGGGTTATCAAAATCCAGCGCCCCTATGCTAACAATGGCATTCCTCTGGTAATCCAGCCCCGTAGTCTCAACATCCACGACTATCATAAACGATACCTATAAATATACTAAAGTATCTACTAATGGGTATTTAAAAGTTAATAACTTATCCTATCCATGATATACGTTAGTAGAGTTGTTGCAGATTCCCAAAGCGCCTCAGACAAAGCCGGTATAGCCAGGCTACAAGCGTCTGCCAGGATGCTCGGATCTGAAAACCTTAGGTTTAGACCAGTTATCAGTAGAAGTGTCTATACAGAGCAGACGGAGAGTGAACAAGCTGCAGGTTGGTTTAGCAAAAGGTCTGTAACAGGCACCAATGCGTATGTTAGGGTAGGTCTTGAATACTTGTCCAGTATCGAAATAGGAGAGGTGTATGACGATTTAGGAAGAATATTTGTTGCAACGGTGGGAGAGAGGAGCGAGCCTCTAAATCTAATAAGACCAAATCCAGCAAAACCAGGGATCCAAATATTTGAATTGTGCAATCGTAGTTTTCCTAATCCGATATACATAGAAGCTATACCAGAGGACAACGGGCTTCACGATCCAGTTGAAGCTGGAAAACACCTTGACAGAAGACTTTCATATAAATTTCGAATAGTCACTGTGAATGACTATCCAACAGGCGATGATTGGAACCGTCTACATGAAGCTTTAGAAGCCGGCAAGAGGGACGTTGAGAAAATACCAAAAGAGGGTTTTAACTGGTTCCAAGATGTCTCAACAAAGGGGGATATAATAACACTTGCCCCAACAAAATTGGAAATTTATGGACATGAAATACCACTCCTTAACATAGATGTTGAAGGACAAGTGAGGGAAAGTAAGGGGAAAAATCTGTTTGATGAAATTGAAGCGAGTTTTAATGGATTCAGAGCATGGTATACAGGAAAAACAAAAGACAATTTGAGCAGAAACAGTGTCATTAACTTCCTTTCTAAACCAAAGAATAGAACAGTGAGGTACGAATTAGAAAAGGCGCGCAGGGAACACCTTGAACAGAGAAGAAAACAACTTGAAGAAGAGAGGGGAACGCCTATTGAGTTCCAGCAGCTTCCAGAAATAGAAAAATATTTAGGCGACGGTCTAGATTTGCCCCATTTTGCAGCCGCTACCAGAGAAAC
>DATDTO010000098.1:0-10179 GCA_035290825.1 archaeon | reverse complement strand
TACACCCAGAAGCATTTAACGGCCTTTCATCGAAATCGGATGTTGCTGTCGTGAACCCGCCTATCATATTATCACAAGAGACAAGTGGTGTTGAAACTGTACAGGGATCTTCCAATCTTCTCGGAGAAAACAACATACCTCACGATGTTGTCGATTTCAGCAAGATTGGAAGCTATAAGGTAATTCTTATCGGAGGTTTTGTATGGAGTGACTCTGATATAAAAAAACTCCTCGATTATGTTCGAGCTGGAGGGATAGTAATTACAAGCGACTCACGCTTTGCAAGCCTAGATGAAGACGGAAACGATGTGAGTAGACCAGAATTGAAGGATCTAAAAACGGATGGTGTGCATGTTCTTGGCTCTGGTAAATTTATTTTCTTTGACGATTATACATGGTGGAAGGTTTGGGCTCAGCTGGACAGCGTTGCTGGCCAGAAAGTTCTGGACGCATTGAAATCGAACGGCATAACATCATACAAATCCCCAGAAAAAGTGCAGGTGATACAGTATATTTCAAACGATGCTAGCAGGCTTGTAACCCATGTCCTGAATTATGATTTCAAAAGTGTCGACTTCGAAAAAAAGAGCAATGTTGAAATTTCCATGGACATTCCATCAGGATTCTTTGCTGATGGAAAAAAGATGAAGTTGGTATCTCCTGATTCTGGCGAAACAACAATCAATTTCAGCCAGTCCGGAAAAACAATAACATTCACAATCCCGTCTCTTTATATCTGGGATATTGTAATAATCGAATAGTGATGGTAATGAAACCAAAAAAAGGCATTTGGATATTAGCATCGGCAATTATTGCTGTTTTATTTATCAGCGGTTGTGCTGCGCAACAGACACAACCAACACAGACCTCAACACCCTCTGCTTCTCCAATAACAACTTCGCCCTCTCCAACAACTCCTGAAAAGCATTTCACAAAACAAACATCTGGTATAAGTTTAACTAGTGATGTTGAGAACAAGGTAGGAGAAATTTCTGATTGTTATTTCACAAAAACACAGAAGCCACTTGTTGTGACAAGTGGAACCAGAGGCTCAACAAGTCAGGCGCAGGCTATGTTTGATAAATTGGAGCTTGGTGATAATCTAAGTGTTTACAAAAATAAGGTCGCAAGAGATGAGATTGTAGAGGCTTATAATGATGGTGTAGCTGCAGGAGAAGAAGATTCTGAAATCGTGGCTGACATGACAGATGTTATTGATGATCAGATTAGTCAAGGTGTGTATATTTCCAGGCATCTAATCTCTGGCGCAGTTGATTTTAGCCAAAAAGGAATGACTGCAACAGATAAGGCCGCCTTTGAAAACTGTGCAAAATCTACTAAAGGTGTTGGCAATGTTATAGATGAGGACAAGCCTGTTCATTTTCACATAGAGATTGCAAGTGAAGTCAAGCTAGCTACTCTTACAACAAGCACGACTGGTAGCGGTTACGGTGAAATTATATCAAGCTTAAGCAAATGTGAAAGCGAGTGCACTGTGAATGTTGGTACAAAGGTTACCCTCACAGCTAAAGCAGACGATGATTCTGAATTTGATAGCTGGAGCGGTGATTGTTCTGGAACCACAAACTGTGTTTTAACAATGGATAAGGACAAAACTGTGGCTGCTAAATTTAAATTAAAGGAATTGCCAAGCATTACACCAATAACCCCGCTTGAACCGACACCAAATGTGACTGCTACACCAACAACCCCGACACCCACACAAACACCAGAAGAAGCATCTACAGGTTCTATTGATTCCGCTAGCTGTGTTAATGAAAGGAATCAATATGGTTATGTACAAAAAACAACACTTAGTGTGAGTGGTAGGGCTTCTGGTTCTGTTGGTACTGTTTTGTATTCTTCTCTCACTCCAACTTGCAGCTCTTGGAGTAAGGGTATGGGTGTTACCTGTGTAAGAAAAGAAGGCGAGCCATCGGAAACTTCCTGGACAGCGACAGGCGCTTGGCTTGATTCACAAACTAGTTATGGTGTTAGTATAACTGGCTTATATGATAGTCCAAGCATAAGTTTTGTGTGTCAAGGCTAGCTTCCCAACAACTCCAAATCTTTTTCTGTCAACTCTGGAATGTCAGATGTATGTAAATTTTGCTCGACTTGATGGGGTGTTTTTGCTCCTGGGATTACAACTGAGACGGCTTTGGAGGCTAAAACATATTTCAGTGCGAGTTGGGAGAGCGGCTCTTTTCTGTGGGAAAATATGTTTCTTAGCTGTTCAGCTGAGGATATTAGGTTTTCTTTGTAAGCTGGTGGCATTGAATACCTTATATCACCTTTTTCGAAAACTGTTTCTGGAGTTATTTTTCCTGTTAGAAAACCATTACACAGCGGTTCCCTAGCTATGACAGCGATACCTTTTACTTTTGCAGCTTCGATCAATTCGTAATTCCTTGGATCGAGCATGTTGAAGACGCATTGTATAGAGTCGACTTTATCCAAAGCTGCAATGCCCTCATCCAGAGTGTGCACAGAAACACCAATATATTTTATTTTGCCCTCTTTTTGGAAATCGCGGAGTATATTGAAAACCTCGCCTTTTTTTATCTCATGTATAGAAGGACTGTGCAATTGGTAAAGGTCCACATAGGTTGTTTTCAATCTAAGCAGGCTTTTTTCCAAGGCAGATCTTATATACTCTTCTGAAAAGTTTTTGCTATTTGTACTAACATCATAACCAACTTTGGTGGCGATGAAAACTTTCTCTCTAACTTTAGGCAAAACAAAACCGAGAAGTTCTTCGCTGTGGCCATGGCCATATACATCAGCTGTGTCAAAAAATGTGCAGCCAAGGTCCAATGCTTTCTTGATTGTTTGTATGGACAGGGCGTCGTCTGTTGGTCCATAGCTATTGCCGAATTCATTGCCGCCAATTGCCCAGCAACCCATTCCTACTTCTGAGACCTTTACATTTGTTGAGCCGAAGGTTCTGTAATTCATAATAATTCTATTAGTCGGAATACTACTCGGACTCGGATTATAACTTGAACGATTTCAAAACCTTGAATTTATCTCCGGGTGATGCATCTCCACCTAAAATTATATCTACCGTTTCAACTTTCATTTCTCCAAAATCATAACCTCTGTATTTATCTAATACCTGAAGAAGTTTTGAAGACGAATCTACCGACTCCACTATTGTTGTATGTGGTTTGTATCTCTTCCCTTCAAATTCTGGATATTCACTATAAGGAATATTATCATTTAACAAATTGTGTAACTCCAAAAGTTTAGAATTTGGAACGACATTGATAAAAATTGCTCCAGGAAAATTACCCATTCCTTGTAATTGAACTTCAAATGGTTTAACTTTCTTTAACAATTTTTCTGTTTTATCTATAACTTCTGGAACCACATCTTCATTGATCTGTTTTCCTAACAAACCACACGATTTAACAGTACAATGTAGTTTCAATCTTGGCACAAATTTCTGTTTTGAATCTACTTTCTTTAACTCGTCTTCAACTTTCATAATATTTTGTCTTATTTTTTCGCTTAAAGGGAAATTTACCGATAAATCTATCATAAAATCATATTTGAGTTGTTAGAATTAGTGAAGGTATATTTAAACAGTTACTCTCTCAAACTATGTCCAAGCTCACTCAACTGAAGCCAAACATATACAGAACCTGCTTTTGGATAAACCTTCTGGACATACTCTTTTATTGAAAGGCATATATCATCCTGTCTCTGAACTCTTTCCTTATAAGAATGGACTTTGATTTCGAGCTCTGTATCTGCAATTTGAGAAGATGACTCTGGAACCAATATTCGGATGCTTATTTCATCACTTGCTAATTTTCTGTCGCCACAAGAAAGCTCTTTGGCAATAAACTCTTTAAGTTTCAGTAAGATTTTATTTAATTGGTCTATTGTACTTCTATTTCTAGTGTAGATATTTACAGTTGGCATAAAGTAGCTGTTATGGTTCTTATTGACCCACAATCTCTTCGTTGGAGTAAAGCCTGCTCCTTTTCTTGCCGTCTTTGAAGTCCATGTATGTCTTTGGCAATCTCAGGGATTGTACAGAAGATGTGACTGAGTAGCTGAAAATCCTGTGGTCGCCGCCTTTTAGGGATCCTGCATCCCAGATTATTTCTGTCCCATTGTAGGCTTCCCTGACTATTGGTTTGACAGCGCCGTGGGTTTCGCTTACCTTGCAACCTGCTGGAACAAAGTCCCTTATTTTGACTTCGCTCAGGCCTCTTGTTTTTGGTGCCTTGACTTCAACAACTACCGTGAAGCTGTGTGTGCCCCTCTTTATGTGCTTTTTCTTTATCAAAGGCTTGGAAGCGCGTACTGTGAAAAGGACCAAGAGTATTATGAGTATTATCACTGCTACAGCAACTTCTATTACAATGAGCCAGTTCTCTATCCTATAGGAGATTGATGCTGTCTCGCCTGGCTTGAGCTTGTCTATTGTGAATTGGTACACCGCATTGTCACCTCTGTCTGCAACTCTTGTGCCGTTTGAGAACAGTGTGACTATTGCGCTCTTTGGGGCTTCTTCATAAACTTTGATGTCTGACTCCTCTTTGTTGCCTTTGTTGGTTATATAGACTATCACATCCTCAGAAAGGAAAGAGGTTTTGGACACAGAGCGTGTTTGGTTGATGTTGTCTAGTTTGGATATCTCAAATTGTTTTGTCTTCACATGGTTGGTTCCGACTATTTTCAAGCTTAGTGTGTAATTGCCGGCAAGGAGGTTGGACAAATCAAATGTGTCTGAAACCACGCCCTCAGATACTATTTCTTTTGAGAGGTTGACTGTTTTTACAGCTGTACCTTGGGAGCTTATCAACTGGGCCAAGACATCTGCTGTTTTTGTGTCAACTGTCCTCAGGCTGAGGCTGAATTGTATTTGAGAGCCTGCTTTGTCAGCTTTGAAATCTGTGACCAAAAAACTGTCCGGGGGTATTGAAAGGGTATTAAGTTTAGATACGGACTTCACATCAGGAGTCTGCCGGTTCTCTGCGACTATGTTAAAGGAAAAACGGCCTATATCATTGGATGCGAAGACTGTCAATGTGCCATTATACACGGATGTGTTTGGTGTTAAGTCTATTACACTTTTGTCAAATGTTAACCACTCTGAATGTAGCGCTGCCTCTGAATAAAGGCTGATTTTCTGGGTTGCGAAGTCTAGGGTGCTTTTCACAGTAAATGGTATGTTGACTTCCTCGCCCATCTTTAGCGTGATGTTTGTCTTGTCCAACTTCAATTCTATTGGTTCCGCAAGAGCTGTACTCGATAGGAGAAGGAGGGCTAATACTGTTATTGTGAGGAAAAAATGAGCTTTCATATTATACTATATACTATGCTTCTTGTATATATTTGTTTTTTGCTTAAAAAGTAGGCAAATCAAATCATTAACATGATAGAAGCGGCTCTATTTGCCATTGGCGTTATTGGGTTTGGTTTGGCAGGCTATTTGGATTTGAAAAAGACAGAGTTTCCAGGGTGGATACCATATGGGCTTATAGCGGCTTCTGTTTTGGTTTTTTCTCTGGATGGGTTGATCACCGGTGGTTTTTCTTTACTCACCAACTCTGTTTTATATGGGTTGGTTTTTTTGGCAATCGGCCTTGGTTTATATTTTTCTAGGCAATGGGGAGATGGCGATGCGTGGCTTCTGGGCGCGCTGGGGTTTGCCCTTCCATCAAGGTTGATTTTCCCAGAACAGGCGAGCATTACGCCTTTTTATTTTGCTTTGTTTTTCAATTTTCTTGTGGTTGCTTTAGTCTACACAATTGTATATTCCATTGCGCTTGGTTTTAGAGATGTTAAAACAAGAAAGAGGTTTTTTTCAGAGGCTGAGAAAGGCTTAAGATACAAGATTGTTTCTATTATTGTTGTCGCTGTTGCGTTTTTGGCTGTTTACTTTTATTTGAGCTCTATTTCCACATGGACAGCAGCATATGTTCTTCTGCTGCCCCCACTTTTTGCGTTTTTTGTCTTTTTCACTGACTATACAAGGATAATGGAGAAACATGTGTTCAGAAAAAAGGTTTTGACAAAGAATTTGAGACCAGGTGATGTTGTTTTGGGTGGCAAATGGAGAGGGTTAACAAAACAGGATATCAAAAAAATAAGGAAGAAGTATGTGATTGTCAAGGAGGGCATTAGGTTGGCGCCGGTTTTCCTGATAACCTTTTTGCTTACCGTGCTTTTTGGAGCATTGGTTTGGTTTGTATAAAGATTGCTAGGTTGAAAAAATAAAATAAGAAACAGATGAAATAGGTTGGGTGTGTTTTGGTTTACCTATTCCACTAATTGAAAAAAAGTTAAACTTTGTTGATTCTTTGTATTCCGGTTTTTCTGACAGTTGCCTTCCAAACAGTTGCTGGAAGCCATTTTGGCCTGTCTGCTGGAGAAGAAACCTTTTTCCTTCCACCCTTGAATTTGTGGAGTGTGTATGTACCGTCCCTGTTTCTTCTTCCTCTTTCTCTCAACACTATGTCGCCTTCTCCTCTTGCTGCTGCTTTTAGGGCTGCTTGCCTTGGTGACCTTCCTGTGAAAACGCTGTTTTCCCTACTTCCTTTTCTCAAGGAGTAATATTTTTTAGGACTCTTTTTTCTTTTTGCCATATAGATTATTTTCCTCCCACTTGCCTGAGCGAATAACCGGAAAGTGACTCGGTCACTTTCATCCCTAGTTCAGCTCAGCGCATTGAACTTTTTAAAATATATTTTTTGTATTTATAAACATTTGCCCTGTTTGCGTGATTTTGAACCTCGCATGGCAGCTATATGTCAGTTTACATTATTGGATAATAGTAAATGTTTTCCTGGAAATGCCTTTTTTAAACAAAAATTTCAATAAGTTGTATGTACGCGGAGTTGCCTAGAAGGGTTTTGGTGGAGAAGGGTGCGGCAAGCAAGATCGCTGATGTTGTTAAGGGATTGGGTCCTAAGTTTGTGGTTGTGGTTGACCAGATCACAAAAGAGATAGCAGGCGACGCTATAAACCAGAAGGTTGGGGGGAAACTTTTTGTGATAAACAATTCTACGATGGAAGAGGTTAAGAGGTTGGAAACAGAAACAGCAGATTGCATAATCTCTGTCGGTGGGGGAAAGGTTATAGATGTCGGAAAGCTTGCAGCGCACAACAAGAAGATACCTTTCATATCTGTGCCAACCGCGCTTTCACATGATGGAGTGGTCTCTACGAACGCTTCTATAACAACAAATGGAAAATTTGGATCACACAAGGCATCCACACCTTATGGATTGGTTGTTGATTTGGATATTGTGAAAAAAGCGCCATACAGGCTGACTGCAGCTGGGGCGGCTGACATAATTTCCAATTACACTGCGCTTGAGGACTGGAAGCTTTCTGGTGAATATATGGAGTATCCTGGACGGCTTGCTTTATTGGCCGCGGATTTGGTTTCAAACAACGCTGATGGAATAAAAAGATTGGAAGACAGGGCTTTGGAAAATCTTTCATGGGCAATAATATTTTCAGCAAGTTCGATGACTTTGGCAGGCTGTTCTTCTCCTGCGTCTGGGGCCGAGCATATGTTTTCTCACGCACTGGACGGCTTGGGCAGCAAATGCTTGCATGGGGAACAGGTTGGTTTAGGGGCTATAATTTTCGCGTATTTACAGGGGAACGACTGGAGCAAAATAAAAGATACACTGAAAAAAATTGGCGCGCCAATAACCGCAAAGGAGATGGGATTAAGCCAGGATATCATTATAGAGGCGCTTCTGAAGGCAAAGGATGTGAGGGATAGGCATACTATATTAAGCCAAAAACCACTAAATAAGGAATCAGCTTTAAAAATCTGCAAGACAACTGGTATTCTATGAATGCTGCGATTGCCGTTCTAATAATTATTGTATTGTTTGTGGTAGGCTTTGGTGGAATTTATATTTACTATAATGGTTTACCAAGTATTGGGCCACAGCCAACATCTGGACTAAACATAACACCACAACCAGTCGAGTTTGTAGATACGGAAAGGGGTTACTCCATCTACTCCCCTGCTGGTTGGACAAAGGACATCGCTGTATCAAGAAGTCTTGGTCTGAGGGTAATGTTTGTGGGGCCACAGTTTGGAGATTTCATTACTAATGTTAATGTTGGAACTGGGTATGTAAGTGAAGGTGGCGTCGATCAGTTTGCTAATAGTGGGCCTCAAGACCCATTTGTAAAGGACTACAAACTTGTTTCTTATAAAACTGTGACAATAGGGAATCAAGCAGCGAAGGAAGTTGTCTACACAGCCAACATAAACAATTATAAATCAAAGAGCAAACAGGTTTTTGTTCCAAAGGGTGATACAATGTATATAATCGCGTATGTTGCTCTTGGAGAAAACTACGACCAGTTTTTACCGCTTACCCAAAAAAGCATCGACTCTTTTAGGGTTTCTCAACCAGCATTATGAAAGTTCTAGAATATATCCAAAACAAAAGGAAAAAGAAGCCGCTTCATTTTACACTAATAGATCCTGATAAACAGGAGCCCAAACAAGCTGGGGAATTGGCCAAACTGGCTGAAAGTTATGGCTCGGATGCGATCATGGTCGGTGGCAGTTGGGGAGACGCCTTTGGAAAGCAGTTAAATGAGACCATAACGGAGATAAAAAAATCTTCCAAACTCCCAGTGATTTTGTTTCCGAGCTCTGCGCAGCAAATTTCAGACAAGGCAGACGCATTGTTTTTCATGTCTTTGCTTAACTCTAGGTCAACACAATATTTGATAGATGAACAGGCAAAGGGTGCGATTTATGTCAGGAAGTTTGGTTTGGAGCCATTGTCTATGGCTTACCTAATTTTCGAGTCTGATTCCAATACAGCAGCTGGTTGGGTTGGCGATGTCAAGGCAATACCAAGGGACAAACCAGAAATTGCAGCTGCATATTCTTTGGCTGCAAAATACTTTGGTATGAAAATGGTTTATTTGGAAGGTGGCTCCGGGGCAAAACTTTCTGTGCCTGCAGAAGCGGTTGGAGCTGTAAAACACGCTGTAGGAGAGGATGTTTTTGTGATTGTTGGCGGTGGTATTAGGGAACCAGAGGTTGCAAAGGAGAAAGTCAAGGCTGGCGCAGATATTATCGTTACTGGAACAATTGCTGAGAACAATAAGGAGAAACTGAAGGAGATTATTAAGGCGATAAAGGGTTAATTCTATGGAATTTTTGGAGAAGCTAGAAAAGGAAATAAAATCTCTTTTTTCGTCTGAAAGCAGTGGACATGATTTCCAGCATCTTAAAAGAGTGTTAAACATTGCGCTGCACATACAGAAAATAGAAGGCGGTGACGAAGCTGTTGTTGTTGCTTCTGTTTTACTGCACGATGTGCACAGACTGATTCAGCAGGAAACAGGCAAGTACTGCTCGCCTAAGGACTCTCTACCAACAATCAAGAAGATCCTTGAGAAAACAAGTTTGCCAAAGGAGAAAGTAGAGAAAATACTTCAATGCATTGAACACCATGAAGATTATGGGTTCTCAGAAAGTGGGAAAACTGTTAAGTATATAGAGACGCAGATTTTGCAGGATGCCGACAGGTTGGATGCTATAGGGGCTATAGGTATTGGCAGAACATTTACTTACGGCGGTGCATACAATATCCCAATGTGGGTTCCTGAGGTGCCTTTAGAAGGCAAAAAATATGAGGATGAAAAAAACGATCCATCCACAATACACCATTTTTACAACAAGCTCCTCAAACTGAACAAGGATATGAACACGGAGACGGCGAGAAAGATGGCTAATAACAGACACAAGTTTTTGGAGAGTTTCCTAAAAGAGTTTTTTGCAGAGTGGAAAGGGGAGAGGTAGGTTCATTTCAAATACTTCTTAAAAGCGTTAGACAGCACAGCTCTTTCCTTTTCTGTCAAAGGCTCATTATTGTAGGTTCCTGGGGCTTTTGGCAGTTGAACTGGTTGAGCCCTTGTTTTGCCTGTTTTCTTTCTGCCATAGACATGGATATGAAAAACAGGAGTATAACCCGGAAGCAAGCCCCAGTTACCATTGTATTGTAAATTTGCCCACTGCACAATTTTTAGTTTTTCTACAATTATATCGGCTATTTTTGCAGCTAATGTAAATGCTTTCCCGCAAAGCTCAGGGTCTTCCCAACCATTCACAACTTCTTTTTTTGCAAATATTCTTAGATGGATGCCTTCCTCTTTTGGTATGTGTGGATT
>DATDTO010000097.1:0-3586 GCA_035290825.1 archaeon | reverse complement strand
TGTCTGGATTAGTCCGATTAGCCCGGCCCAGTGATCAGCGTGCCAGTGTGTAATAAATATCCTGTCAATCTTCATGAAGTTTTGGCCAGACTTGAAGATCTGTTTTTGTGTCCCTTCGCCACAATCCCATAAAAAGCACACATCTTCGTACCTAAGGTAAATTGCAGAGTGGTTCCTGTGCGGTATCGGCACCCCAGACCCTGTCCCCAAAAAAGTGATTTCTAGCATATGTCTAATATAGTTGCAAGCTAATTTATAATGTCGTATTCAAGGTGCAGAAACGTCAACTGAAAGACGATGTACAATTAATTTTTCGTGTTATTCTGAGGCAGCGGGTTTTTCTAATTGTCTATAACCAAGTCTATCTAAAATTGGCACAATTTGTTCGGGAGTGACAGAATCATCTACTTGAACATCTATATAGTCACCACCCTTAGCCCTAACAACGTCTGGTGTTCCAGGGAATCCAGCCTTTCTATACTCAGATTCAAAACATACAAATAACTTAAGAAGTCTTACTGCTTTTAAAGCGGTTGGTCGTCTTTTGGAATAGTTCGCCCATCTTTTATAACAAATGGATACTTCATAAGTAGAAATAGAATCGAATTATATAAGCTTAATCCAGTCACTTATAACCCATTACCCCTCAACTTGCGCAAGAGAGTCCCTTTAAGGCCTTTTCCGAGCTTTGATTTTATCCTGTATTCATAAGACGGGCCTTTCTTGATGTCCAGCCTCTTTATCTTGTATCCGAGGTTTTTGACTTCTTCACCTAGCCTTTCCTGGCCAAATTCCAGGTACATCTTGGCGAATATTGTCATTGTGAAAAGCACAACTGAAATCCCAATAAAACCCCAGAAAACAGTCAGAATCTTTGTTAATGGTTGCGTTGATACCAAGTCACCATAACCAATTGTGAATAAGGTTATACCTGTGAAATAGAAGGAGTTTACCCAATTCCAACCTTCTAAAGCGTGGAATAGCGCTGTGCCTATGAATAGCAATATCAAATAGCTGCCAATGCTGTCGTCACCTTTATCGACTATTGCATATTTTACCTGTCTATATATATTTATACCAACATACTTAAGTATCTTTCTGTTTGTGTATAAGTTACAGACTTAGAAACTGTAAAAGAAATAAATTTACCGCTTAAATTTCAATAATATCAAAATGATGCCTAAAACACCGAGGCCTATGCCCAGATAAAGCCTTATTTTAGCTTCTAGACCGAAGCCGATATTCAGGGATTCAGCAATGCTTGGCGCTACTGCATAGACTATTCCAATAATAAGCAGGATAATTCCAATCACAGCCAAGATGAGTCTTCCCATAACTTTTAATGGTCAAACAAATTTAAATAATAAGGGTATAATCCTGAGAAAAACTTTATATAACTCTAAGTTATATAATATAATATGAAAACTTTAACTAGGACAAGGGCGATAGGCGGATCTTTGATGGTAACTATACCAAAGGAGCTTGTGAGGGAGGAACAAATCCATGAAGGACAGTTGGTTGAAATAGAAGTCAAAAAACCGAAAAAAAGCTTTTTTGGGATAGCCAGGGGAGTTGGGCCATTTACAAAGGAAGATGAGTTGAAATCCCATGACTGAGGCTGAAAAGAAATTTATAGTGGATTCTTGGGCATGGATAGAATACTTTGAAGGAAGCCAAACTGGCAAAAAGGTTGCGGACATAGTAGAGGATGAAAAAAACACTGTTATTTGCAGCTCACTGACGTTGGCAGAAATTGTAAGCAAGTTCGCAAGAAAACAAATGGATTTTAAAGAGGTTGTTTATGGAATAACAAGCTTATCTAGGGTAATCGAAGTTGATGAGTTAATGGCTGTTTCTGCAGGTGAGATCCATGCTAGCGTAAGAAAATATATAAAGGATTTTGGATTGGTCGATGCCTTTTTGTTATCTATTGCGCGCAGTAGCCATGCAAAGATATTGACTGGGGATCCGCATTTCAAGGGGTTTCCTGAAGCCACCATGTTGTTTACTAAATAACTATTCTTCCCGATGCCTTCCCAGTTTCCTGGCTATTTTCTCCCTTCTAAGGAAGACGTAGGCAACCAAAGCTATTAGCACAACTATGGACGCAATGGCAGAGAAACCTGATCCCCCTGTAGCAAGCCCTGTAGCTCCTCTATTATCTCCAGGGAAAACAATATCCTTTGTGACTTGTCTGTCACCTAATCCATTCATTCTGTAAGCAAGTTGTAGTTGTGCCTGGCCTTCAAACAAAGGGAAGGTAAATGTCGCTTTTTTGGTTGGTTTGATCTGGTTTGTATACTCTGTCCCAACGGTCTTGTTGTCAACTATTAACAGCGCCTCAACAGAATCAGCTGGCACAGTTCCTTTGTTTGCAACCTCAATCACAACCCTTTTCTTGTCTGGTTGCAGTTCTATATTAACTATGTCAAGGGAAACAGAGCCGACAACTGGGATGCCTATCGTGAATTGTTTTGATATCTGGTCGCCGCCTTGATCCAGATAGGTAGCTGTCAATATTGCAGAATATGTCCTCCTCTCAGCTGTGCTGTCCACACTGATTTCCAGTAGCGCTTCCTTAACTGATTCTGGACCCAAATCACCTAAATATGCCTGTCCTCTGTTCAATATTGGTATCAATTTATCGGTTGCATTAAATTCCAGTTGCAGTTGTCTAGCAGTGCCCGTTCCTATGTTTCTGATCATAACGCCCAAAACAGCTTTGCTCCCAGGCCCCAAGTCCTCCGGTAATAGGCTCACATCTTCCAGTAAAAGTTTTGTCGCACCTTGCAGTTTTATTTTGACTTCATAAATCGTATATGTGTTTCTGTTGGATCCAGTGTAAACCCTGAATTCCAAGTTGTAATTGTTTGCGAGGGCAGAATCACCAACAGACAGTTCATAAGTTGCTTTGGCAGAACCTTTGGATGTTATCCTGCTAAACCCTTTGATAGCTTCTTCGCCAGGCAAAAGTGTGAACGGGGCTTTAGAAACCAATTCAACAACTATATCTGTCGCATCGCCAAGGCCTGTATTTTTTATGTCAACCTCCACATTCACATTTTTTCCAGGTTCTGCTGGGTATGGGTTCTGGTTGACAAGTTCAATTTCAATATGCGGGGCAGCTATCTGGGAATTTACCAGAGTGGCAAAGGCAAAAAATACAACCAGGAAAACCAATATTGGATATTTCATATCAATTCACTATCATCCCATCCCTCATCTTTATTATCTTTTTTCCATGTTTTGCCACGTTCATATCGTGAGTGATCATGATTACCGTATATCCTTCTTTATTCAAAGTTTTTAATACCTTTAGTATCCTCTCTCCTGTCTTAGTATCTAAATTTCCGGTAGGTTCATCTGCTAATATCAATTCAGGATCGTTTGACAGCGCCCTTGCTATGGCCACCCTTTGCTGTTCGCCGCCGGAAAGCTCAGAAGGTTTGTGGTGAAACCTCTTTTCCAGCCCAACGATTCCCAATAGTTCTTCTCCCCTTTCTTCAGATTGTTTTTTGTTTTTGCCGTTTACCCTCAAAGTCAGCCCAACGTTTTCCAATGCTGTCAAAGATGGGATCAGGTTGTA
>DATDTO010000096.1:0-14775 GCA_035290825.1 archaeon | reverse complement strand
TCAGAAACATTATGCTTCAAAGTCAATTCAACCTTGTCTATGTCAGTTGTTTTTAGGACGCCATTTTCTATTGTGTCCCAGCCACCTATCCAGGAACTGTTTGCGTTGACTAAGGTAAATATATTTAGCTTCCCGTTTGTTGAGACCTGATCAATCAGGAAATCTGTCTCCGCAAACTTCTCATATTCTATTGGGTTTGATAAATCACATTCAACAGGGTCCTTGTCTTTACACAAGAAGAGCAGTATACTATTCAAGACATAACCACCCTTTCCAGAAATCGAGATGTGCAGATTATTTTTGTCGATTGTCAGGGTTTTGTCAAAGAACTTTGTCCTGTCAAGAGAAGCTGTCGAGCTGCCACCAAAAACCATGTTTATTTCAATTGCAAAAACCGAGGCTGCGCCAACAGCTAAGAAAACCCCGATTAAGATTACCAATATTTTGCTTTTCATACAAATAATCACTTTTTGCGCGCGACAATTTTTGGCAAAGTAAATTGGCAGGTTTCTGAAGGCTGGCTTGTTGAGACCAAACCAAAACAGTTGTTGATATTTGGCACGATTTTGGTGTAATCAAAGTCAACTGCCTGATTTGATATTATCTTTAGAAAAGGTATTAGGGATGTTATGTAAACGTCCTTTGCGCCTTCTTCCAGATTAAAATCATAGTTAACTTTTCCCAGAAATACAACGTCAGCTCTTCTGCGATCGCAGTCTGTTGAAAGACCGAGGAGCTCGGATTCACAGACAAGATAAGCTAGCTGTCCACTCTTGAATGTCTGGATTTCCACAGTATAATTGTCTGGTGGTAGGTAATCAACTAACTGTGAGGTTATCACAGAGCCATTAAAATCTATGTTTGACATCAAGAACTCCTTCTGTGCCCATGGGCTAGCTGTTTTAGGCCTGAATATGGCGATTATGCTATCAGAGGTTATCTGGCCTGTTGTTATTTCCACCGGCCCCCCTAACAAGGCCATTTCTGGTCCAGTGTATACACTGCCCCTGTAAAAGTGGATGTTTAGTGTGGGCAGTTTTTTCATTTTTATTTTCGTGTCAGCCAAGTCTTTCGAGCTTGTGATATCAGCAAACTGCGCATATGTTGGGTTGTATGCATTCAGCTCTGATATACCACAAGGTATTTTGCCCTCAACCAAACCCATTCCATCTGTTTTGCCAATTGGACAGGAGCCGAAGGAAACTGTTGTTGAGACAACTGGCCTCTCGTCTTGGTCAACAACTGAAATCTTGGCATCACATTTAGCCACCAAACAAGGGTCATCTGAATAAGAGAAGTTTTCTGCAACTGAACACTTGCCTATTTTATTATTATCGATGAAAGGTTGCATAGCAAAGTTAAAACTGTAATCTTGAGAACCAACAGAAGCCACCACAGGCGCGTTCAAGGAGTAGGCAACATTGTAGTCCTTCACACACTTTGGCACGAAAAGGTGCAGGGTTTTGGAATTTCTTATTGAAACTGGATTTACAGAAGACTGGAAGTTTTCTTTAGTCAATTTTGTTGGGCTAAACTTTATACCGATTTCGGGGTAGGTCTTCCCATTAAGAGCTGATATACTGTATTGTGACTCTTTCATTGCGTTGGCCCAAAAGACAATATTTCCAAGGCTGTATTTTATTATCCTGTCCGCTGCGCCTTTTATATCGTCCCATGTCATGAATATTGATTCGCCACATTTTGTCAAGATGCCTGATGTCGGGAAAACTTTCTCATCTGCACTGAAAAAGGAGTAGATTATTGCGCGCTCAAGGTGCCTGTTTACCGAGTTGTCTTCAACAAAATCAGAGGCGAAGGCATGCAGTTCAGCTAGGTTAGCCGGTACCCTTATCTCATACACAGGATCCAAATCATAACCTGCCAACTTTGTCTCCACTGTAAGCGTAATGAGTATGTCCTGGTTCCTTATTATAACATCAGTGTCCTTGAACAACAGTGTTACTGGTTTACCTTGGAAATCTTTTATGTCAAGCTTGTTTACAAAATTTTCTACCCCGGCCTTTATGTTCTTCCTTATGTCTGCAAGGCTTGGTATGAGCTTGTTTTGGCACACCTGCCAGTAAGGGACATTGTTTCCAAGGTACTCCACAGTATTTTGCCTTGGGTCCAAAAGCCCACCTTGAGCGCTGATTGTTTTTACCACACCAAGCGACCCATCATACAGCCTTTTGCTGACCTCGTCCCTGAAAACCGAGGCTAGGCTTGATATATCTGGTGTCTTCAACCCAATTTGCAAAGCAAAGGTGGCCACCACAATCAAGATTATCATGACTGCAAGGACTATAATTATTTCGGCTTGCCCTTTCATAGGATTAACATCTATTTCCAACCTATTAGTATAGTATTGTAATATTTGGTAAAATCAGTACATTAAGCTTTATTTTAGTCTCTATTTCCAGCTACGAAGGGATGAAATAGATTCTTCATCTCCAATAATAGGTGAAGAGATGTCTCATGTCAAGGCTCATAGAGGAGACATGACTGCATATCTATTTCCAACTGTAATCGCCTTCGTATTCTTCTTCGCCTTCTTGCCTGACAGGCTTCCTTTTTCTAACCAACAAAACCATCAGCACAGCGACGACTATGACAGCTGGGATTATTATCATCAACAGGTCGACTATATTAATCGGTTGTTGCGCTGGTTGGGATGGCAAAGTGCTCCTTGGCGAAGGCCTGGTTGTGGGTTTGGAAGAGTTGGAAAGTGTGGAATCTGCGCCAGTTAGCTGCGTGCCAAGATCAGAGTTGCTGTATCTGGCTTTAAACTCATTAAGCTTCCTTATTGTGTCGTCGTCTGTACCTGCTGTTGCGGCTGCATTACCAGCATCATTTACGACCTCGTCCATGTTTATTGTCGCGTCTGTGAGCTTTGTGACGTTTTCACTTGAACTAGCTTTTATCTGGAATGTATAAGATGATTGGTCACCTGTTGGTGTGACCTTGAAGTTTATGGTCTCTGTGCCTGCGATTGGTTTTGATTTAGCCGGACTGAAGTCTGACTCCAACCCTTCAGTTGGCAAAATTATGTCTATATCATAAGACTTTTCCTTCCTATAGTTTGTGATGTCCAAAGAATAACTTACTGGGAAGCCTTTTTTTGCAGATATTTTCTGCGGGTCTATCTTTATTGCGAAGTCGCCTGAAGCCCGGTTGGCTGGAGGGGCTGACGGTATTATAATGGCTGACGCTGTCTTCTTGCAAAAGGCAGAGTTTTTGCAGTTTTTGATTGTGGCCTCAACAGTTATTTGCTCTGAATCCTGGCCAGCAGTGTATTTGTCTGTGAGCACTGTCCTTTTATCAGGATCAGTTGTCACAGTCCATGTAGCTCCAGTTGATGACTTTACTTCCACATCAAGCACAGCTTGCGAATAGAGGGTTATGTTATATTGAAACTGCCTGTTCGGCAAGGCGTATACAGTATCTGGTGAAATTGACAGGCTTAACACATCATTATTGGAATTGACAGCTTTGCATGGGCTTCCTTTACCATTGTTTACATTCGCCGATTGTGTCACACAGACCCCATAATTAAAACTGTTTGTCAGGCCCAGTGCACTTATTGAGATCTTGAAACTCTTTTCCGCGCCTAATGGCTTTCCTTTGCTCGAGATGTATAAGGGCAACCTTATTGGGTTCTGCGGATCTGTAATAACTTTTGCATAATGGAGATCGCACCAGTCCTCGCAATCTGTTGTCACAACAAACTCTGTCACACCGCCAACCACACCAAAATCGTCTGGCAGTTCGACTGTCGCCCGCCATGTCGTTTCCTGGCCTATGCCAACCACAGCGCCGTCTGTGAGCAACCCATATGCTGGGGAAGCTAAAATCAATGATAAAAATAAGGCTATAAATAAAACTTTGGTCTGCATATAGATAATTAGTTGGGGTTATATTAGAGCTTTTCTAACCAATTTATATAGAGGTTCTAACATGCCAAATTGGAATTACCACATTGCGTTCAGCTTCGCTGTTTACATTATCCTAGCATTTGTTTTCAACATCTCTTTGGTCGGCGGTCTAATAGGGTTTATAGTCCTTGGCTTCGCCTCGCTGCTTCCAGACTTTGACCACCCAAAGTCATTGATCAGGCAGATAACCGCGATAGCTGCTGGTTTTGGCTCTTTTATAATTGCATTGAAAGCTTTAGTAAATTACACCCAGCTAAGCTTGCTTGGCGGCATTTTTATCTCCGTGATAATTGGCGGAGCTGTTTATTTCACAGTCACAAAAATCAGGCTAAAACACCGCGGCAAGAAATCAATGCACCAGATATGGGTTTTGATATTTGTCACAGCTGCCTCTGCGCTTATTTTCTGGCTAATTAATTTACAGATCTATTTTGCCGGTCTCGTGTTTTTAGGCTACAGCTCGCACCTATTTTTGGATTGGGCCAAGAAACAGGTTAGGTAGACTGATACTCATATTCCTTTACTCACAACATAAGCCAGCACATCAAAATCCGGGTGGAAAAACTCGACCATTTCATATTCTGGCCTTTCTAACAAGCGTAAATTCTCAGTATTCTTTTGCAGATGTTTAGTTTTGAAAGATTGATAATTTTGGACATCAAAGTCATTGCACCCTACTTGCACGCGATATGGGTCAGGTTTTCTAATACGCAAATATTTTATTAGATTATTGCCTACTTTTATCGGTTTTTTCAACACTATATAAGGCCCATTGTGTTCTTTGTATAATTTACCTAACCCATAAACGATCTTAACAAGATTTTCGTGTTCTTTTTTGTAATGAGAAAATACTGTAAGTGAACTTATTGGCAATTCTTTACCTATTATTTTTCTAGAGAGTCTTGTAGTTTGATTTGCAACATATTTTACTGCTTCTATGAGTCGTTTTTCGCTAACTATTGGACTAAAACGATAGAGTTTCATGTTATGTCTCTTCCGCATATCCCATATTCAAAATCTCCCAGATCTTTTTCGCCTTTTCCTCTCCTATGCCTTCAACCTTCTGCAGCTGCTTCTGGCTCGCTGCGAAAACTTTTTTCACTGTCTTGAACTTTTTCAACAGTTTTTTTGACAAAACATTGGAGACCAAAGGGAGGCCAGCGACAAGGAATTCTTGATGGTTTTGCGGTGTTTCTGTTTTTATCTTTGCGCGGATCTGAAGACCTCTTTTCTCGTGATCTTGTTCCCTTTTGGCAATCCAGTAAATCATTCCAGCCGTCTCTTTTGGGTTTGACGTCCAGATTATCGGGACTTTGTAATCGATTGCTATTGAAGACAAAACCCCCCTAATCGTGTTTGGGTGGATCTTCCTTTCAAAAAACAACATTTCTGGGTTCCCTTCCAAAACCAAGAGCGGCCGTTCAAACGAATCTGCAATTTCTTCCATCTGCTTGAAAATCCTCTGGTTGATTATCGACTGCAAAAAGTCTGAGGAGCTTTTCTTTTCTATCGCAACCCTGTCTGAGCAGATGTAGTCGGCCACCTTTAGCTGTTTTAACACAACATCCGCACCGTACTCCTTAATGTATGCAGGTACCATGTTGTTTTCCCGGTGGTCTGCAAAAACAGTGATTTTGCCTGTTGGCAAGATATTTTGGATAAAAAGGTTTTTTACCTCTGACTCCTGGCCGTTTTCAGCTTCCATATTTACTTAAAAACTTTTCCAGTCTGCATTGACCAGAACAGCAAATCAAGCTCGTCCATCGATATGCCAACCTTATCCGAGAACTGCTTGAACCGCTGCTCGATTTCCATGTATTTTTCCTTGGTTAAGTTTTCCGGGACATTTTCTATAATCCCAAGGTCAGCTAGGTTTTTTAATATGTGCCTGTCCAATATTGCGAGGTCCCTAAAACCGATGTTCCTCAAGAAATGTGAAGCCTCTTTGTAGCCGTATCCGCTAATGTTTTCAACTAGCCACTCCCTAAGGACTTTCTCATCTTTCTGGCCTAAAACGCGCTCTTTCAGACCGTTCCCAAAAAACAACTCCCTGTTCTTTACTATATATTTTGCCTTGTTGTTGTGGAACCTGACATTTTTCTGCAAAACCTTGCCTATCTCTTGATGCTCGCCTTGGTACAGGAGTCCGGCCTGCTTCAATTCCTCTATCGCATCCCAACAATTCAATGCTTTTGACTGTGGTGTAAGCGTGCAGAAGCAGAGCTCATCAAAGATATTTTCGTCCCTCATCCCCTGGACAGCCTTGAAATCCACGAGCCTCGCTTTTATCTCGTCTTTCCTTTCCCTGTAAAGCCTTTTCAGCTCGTGAAGGTTCATAGAATTTATACCTGACAAATAATTAATAATTATGTTTGAGTATGAATATTGGTTTTCAGATTTATATCCTACTAGTGTCAACATGGCTTTGGAAGAGTATTTCCTTAGGCGGTCTGCCAAAAAGGGTTGCTTAAGGTTGTGGTCTGTGCCCCAAGATTCTGGGGTCCTTGGCTACTCCCAGGCAACTGATGTGATTAAAAAATTTGGTTCTGGCTTCAATGTTGTCAGGCGCGCTTCTGGAGGGTCCCACATACAAATTGGTCCAAACATATTGGCTTATACAATCACTGTACCTAGAGACGGCTCCTTCAAAAGCTATGAGGATATGAGATCATACTACGCAGACAAAATTGCCAAATCACTCGAAAACTTGGGTGTAAACAATATCACAGTGGATAATAAGGCTTCCACAATCAATGTTGATGGAAAGGTTGTCGCCAGCCACGCGGTTGTGTGGGGCGTGAACTCAGCTTTGTTGCATGGGCTGATTGTAATAGACCCTTATAATGTGGATAAACTTTCCTCTAGGCTGTCACTTGGGTCAAGAAAAATTGGAAAAAATACCTTCACAGAATATCAGGCTTTGAAAAACATCCCCTCTGTTTCCCAGTTACTGGACAAAACAGCAAAAAACCTTGACCAAAAACAAAGGACAGAGGCGTTAAAGGTTATTGTGGGCCAGGAAATTTTGAAATTTGTGTCTGAAGGCAGCTTTGTGAATAAAAAAGTGGACAACAAAGTTCTCGCCCAAGCTTACAAGCTAATCCAGCAAAAGTACGGCCAGGAGAAGTGGACCAATCTAAAAAAGCCGGCATTTACAAAAGAGGAGATAGAAGAAATACCAGGTGAAAAGCTAGATGGGCCTCTGAAAAAGAATTTAGGATATTGCCTGTATATACAGGTTAAAAACAAGGATTTCAAGAAGATGGCTGGACCTACCTGCTAGCTAACGCACAAATATTCTTCTTCCTCCCGTCCAAGAAAACTTTTACTTTTTTGAAGCCAGACTTCTCCAGTAAACCCTTTAGTTCATCCACATTGAAAAAATGATAATACCTTTGGTGTTTCACACTTTTGCTTGTCCAAGGTACGTAAGCGTCCCTTTGGTTGGTTTTTTTATTCCACACAGTCAAGAAAACCTTTCCTTTCTTCTTCAAAACTCTTTTAATCTCTTCCAAAGCGCTCAATCTTTTTTCCTCAGAATCCAAATGGTGCAAAGCGGCAATAGAAATCACATAATCAAATCTGTTTGCTGGGAGTGGTATATCAAGAATATTTCCCTTTTTGAAATTTATTTTCGCCTTGTGTTTCTCTGAATATCTTTTTGCCAATTCTACCATTTTCGGAGAAATATCAACTCCAACACATTCAAAACCGGCTTTTGCAAAAGGCAAAGTAGAATTTCCAATTCCGCAACCCACATCCAACAATTTCCCAGGCTTCCACTCTTCTGCTAATTTTTTTATTTCAGGAGTTATTGGCTGTTGCCTAAGGTGGTAGAAGCCTTCAGCTATTTTATTGTAGACTTCTTTTATGTTTTTGTCATTTGGTTTTGGCATATTATTCAACCTTCAGCTTCTTTCTTATTCTCTCAATCTCCTTTAATGTGACTTTCATTTCTTTGGGGATATGTCTTTTTGTTCTGTCAATGACTATTTTTTCTTTAAACCTAATCTGTAGCGTTTCCCAACCAACCTTCGTCTTATTGAACTTAAACACCTGAAAATGCAGATGCGGAGAAGTTGTAAAACCAGTATTTCCGCTCAAAGCAATTGGTTGGCCAGCTTTGACTTTTTGGCCAAGTTTTACAAGGGCACTTCTATATTTCAGATGAACATATTGTGAATATTCTCCATTACTGTGCTTCAGTGTCATGTAGTTAAGATATTTTATATTGTTGTATTTCGGTTCCCAGCCACCTTCTTTAGAATCAACCTTAATGTCTGTCACAATACCGTCTTTGGGAGCTATAATTTTCGCTCCAATTGGAAGGATGAAATCTATTGCGTGTTTGAAATGAGCGAAATGTGCTCTTGGGTCAGAAATTGCCTTAAGCAAATACCTTTTATTGAATGGGGGCAGATAAACACTCTTTGTTAAAACCATATATAATATTATCAACAATCTAAAAGGTTATGTCGGTGTATATGAAGTGGATTGGCAACAATTATAATAATTTTTTCAAATATTGTCCTGTATACGAACCTTTAACACTAGCTACATTCTCTGGTGTGCCTTCTGCAACTATTTCGCCGCCTTGATCTCCTCCTTCTGGCCCAAGGTCGATTATCCAATCTGCGCTTCTTATTACATCGAGATTGTGTTCTATGACGAGAACAGAGTTGCCATTGTCGACTAACCCTTGCAAAATTGTAAGTAGTTTTTCTATGTCTGCAAAGTGCAGTCCAGAAGTCGGCTCGTCAAGAACATAGAATTCGCCTTTTTTGTGCAAGTTGCTCGCCAACTTCAATCTTTGCGACTCGCCACCAGAAAGAGTGTCGAGAGTTTGACCCAAACTCAAATAGCCAAGACCGACATCAACAAGTAATTTCAATCTTTTTCCCAATTCTTCATCTTCAAACAACTTCATTGCTTCTTCTGCAGTCAAGTCTAGAACCTCAAAAATATTTTTCCCTTTATATGTATAATTTAGCGTATTTTGTGTGTATTTTTTCCCGCCACACGCTTCGCAAACTACTTTTACTGGTGCCATGAAGTGCATGTCGATTTTATTGTAACCAAGACCTTCGCAGTCTGGACAAGCGCCTTCGCTATTTGAGCTAAAAATAGACTTACCAACTTTATTTTCATTTGCAAAAGTTTCTCGGATGATATCGAATGCACCAGAATAGGTTGCGATGTTTCCTCTTGGCGATGCACCAATCTGTGATTGGTCAATAAACACAACTTTATCTCTGTGCTTTTTCACAAATATATCATTTACCAAAGTGCTTTTGCCAGAACCAGATACACCAGTAACTGCGGTGAGCACGCCGACTGGTATTTTTACAGAAACGTTTTTTAAGTTATGAAGTGACGCATTGTTTATTTCTAAAAAGCCTTTTGGTTGTCTTCTTGTATTTTTTGTGTGTGTCTCGATCTTACCACTTAAATATTTCCCAGTTATCGATTCACCATTCTTCATTATTTGCTGGGGCGTTCCAGAAGCAACGAGCTTTCCACCATATCTGCCTGCGCCGGGACCAATTTCTATTATGTGATCTGCTGCCAGCATAACATCAGCGTCATGCTCGACTACAATGACTGTGTTTTGACCATCCCTTAATTTTTTCAAAATATTAATCAAGTTATTAGTGTCGCGTGGATGCAGGCCGGCAGTTGGCTCATCCAAAATGTAAATCATTTCAATTAAATCGCTGCCCAGTTCTCGGGCAAGTTTTATTCGCTGAGCCTCGCCGCCAGATAGCGTATCTACTGAACGGTTCAGGGATACATAACCAATCCCAACATCAACCAATAATTTCAGTAACTCTTGCATCCGCGCCAAAATTGGCTTTGCAATTGGATCATTTATTTTTCTAACTTCTTCAACCAAATCTATTATTGGCAAATCCGAGAAATCGCCGATGTGTTTGCCATTAAATTTAACTGCCAAAGCTTGCTCGTTTAGCCTTGCGCCATCACAAGCAGAACATGGTTTTGTTGCCCAGAACAGAGCGTCTGTTTTCGATTTTGTTTCAGATATGCCACGCAAATCTTTTGCGCGCGTTACTAATTGGTTAGCTATTCCCATCCAACTATACGACTGTACAAAACCTTGGGCGGCGTTCTTTAACTTTATTTGTGGTGAATGAAGCAAGAAATTAAGCTCTTCTCGTGTAAAATCTTTTATTGGCTTATCAAAGTTAATTTTGCTGGTGGTTTTCAAAATATTCATGTACCTGCCAGTTGGTTTGTATAGTGTATGTTTAATCGCGCCTTGGTTTAAAGTTCTATTAAAGTCTATCAGCGAGTTAGCATCAACCGTGAACTCTGTGCCTATTCCTTTGCACGCCTTGCATGCGCCAAGCGGACTGTTAAAAGAGAAGTGCGCCGCACTCAGTTTTTTTGAACCAACACGTGAAAAGAGTAGCCTCAAATAAGTATAAAGCTCTGTGAGCGTGCCGACAGTTGACCTCGGGCTGCCGCGCAGTTGCTTTTGCTCTATCATTATTGTTGATGACAGGCCCTTTATCTCGTCGATGTTTGGCCTATCTGTCCTTTGGAGTAATCTGGCAGCGTACGAGCTCAAAGAATTCAAATATTGCCTCTGGCCTTCGGCATAAACTATATCAAAAGCTATTGTAGATTTTCCAGAGCCAGAAACACCAACCAAGCACGTGAGCTTGTTGCGAGGTATCTCTATATTTATGTTCTTGAGGTTGTGCTCTTTTGCGCCAATAATTTTAATCGTGTCCATAATCAAACTCCATCCCATCAAAAGAAATAAACATGTTTTTGGGCAACAGCTTTTGAAGCTCTTCATGCGTCTTTTCCGTCAGATGTGTTATACTATGAAAAATCACATTTTTGCAATTCAACTCTTTTGCAAAATCTAAAATCTGATTTCCATGCAAATGGTCTGGATCTGTTTTTAGGCCTTTTTGCTCTGGTTTGTTTGGGAACAATTCTTGGAACAGGAAAGTTCCATCGGCAATTACCAGATCGGAATTTTTTACAAGTTGTAGTGATTTGGCTGGTAACTTATAGTAATCTCCTAGATATGTTACTTTTTTCCTATTTGATTGTAGAACGTAGCCGAAAGCGTTATTTAACGAGTCCTCTTTCAGATTATCATCTTTTTTCCGCATATGGTAAACCGGTATTGGTGTGATTTTTATCCCGAACAACTCGAATTTTTCAAACGGCTTTACTATAACAACATCTTTGTTTATGTGAGCAAAATTCCTTTCCAACCACTCATTGGTTTTTTCTGAACAAAATATTTTTGGTTTTTCTTGCGAAACTAATCTTGACCAAGAATCCAATTCATAGAGACCAAACATATGATCAAAATGCCAATGACTAATCAAAAAGTGTTGAATGTTTTCTAAACCAAATCTAGTTGACTGCAATCTTATATCAGGACTGATTTCCATCAAGAAGCTACCTTTCTCTGTTTCAACTAAAATTTCTGGCCTTGTTCTATTGTCTTTTGAACCAGGATTTTTTGCCGATTCACAAATTCTACAAGCACAAAAAGGCGTCGGAATTCCTTCCCACCCGCCAGAACCTAAAACTTTTATTTTCATGATATTATTTGGGCATAACTGATTTAAATTAAACTCTTTTCAATAAATAAAGATGATAGAGAAATTAAAATTGTCTATAAGAAAAGCTTCAAAGACAGATTTGAAAGAAGTTTCAGAAATATTTTATAAAGAGTCTTCAAAGAAACCATACTCCCAGGAGTGGACAGAAGAAACTGCCCTAGATAAAATAAAAGAGCTGTTCAAAAATGGTGACATTTATGTCACTGTTCAGGATAATTTACTGGGTTTTGTTTCCTGCCGGAAAACACACCAAGGAAAAAACGTGTTTATCGATGAACTTTGGGTAAAGTCTGGACATCAGAGAAAAGGGGTAGGGAGGGCTCTTGTGAGTTTTATCGAGAACGAGTATAGAAAGAGAGGGGTGTCAACCATTACTCTCATCAGCGACAAAAAGTCGGGCGCATTTGCTTTTTATAAAACACTGGATTATAAAGAAAGTAAACAGTATGCTTTGATGAAAAAGAGATTGTAATAGAACCAAAGTTAATACAATCTACACAACCACAAAACCGACATTTCTAGTTGGGTTATAGCCTTGGCGCTTCATAAATTCATCAATCACACCAAAACTTTCTTCTCCATTCAACTCCAATTCAATTCCATCTATAGTGACCTCAGAGCCAACATATACACCATAAGGAACAGGATCCGTGTGAGCCATATCATCATTAAAAGCTGCCAATGCTCTCTCGCGTTCAGGAACAGTGTCGTCTGGTTTTTCGTATAGCCTTGTTGTTGGTTTAAACTTTAGACCACCTTGCAAACACTCGGATTCTAAAATAGCGACCTGTACATCTGTTGCCAACTTATATGTTTGATCTGCGTCATTTGCGCGAGCTGGTGTTTCTGTCCCTTCTAAAAATTCACGAACTCTAAGGTAGTTTTTTCTATCAGGCACCCTAACCACTGCTACAGGTTTGAAGTCATTAGCGAGTCCCATAATAACACCAATCAATAGTTGACCGTAAGATTTAAATCATTATCTCATAAGGTAGATTATGCTCAATACAACCTTAACCAAGCCAAAGAAGTCTGTGCGGACAATATCAGGTGTTACAATACTTTCGGTGATGACTAAGCCATTGCCATGTCCTGGCCAATGTGTTTATTGTCCAGGCGGTTTTGACAAGCCAATTCCAACACCAAAAAGCTACTTGCCAAAATCTCCTACTGTTTTGAGAGCTGTTAGAAATAATTATGACCCAAAGGAGCAGGTTGAAGGTAGGATACAGGTTTTGGATTTGAACGGTCATTTAGCTGAGAAGTGTGAATTGATTGTTATGGGTGGGACTTTCATGGCTTCACCTCAAAATTATAGAATTGAGTTTATCAAAGGAATATATGATGGATTGAACGGAACTGTTTCTGAAACCCTTGAACAGGCCAAAAAAACAAACGAAACAACTCAACATAGGTGTATTGGTCTGTGTATTGAAACTAGGCCAGATTGGTGCAGACCAAACCAAATAGCTGAGATGTTGGGTTTCGGTGCGACAAGGGTTGAGATTGGCGTCCAGATTCCAGATGACAAGAATTATGAGCTGACAAAAAGGGGGCATACTGTCCAGGATGTGATTGAATCCACAAAAGCGCTAAAGGACGCTGGTTTCAAAATATACTACCATTATATGTGCAACCTCCCAGGCTCTGATTTTGAGAATGATATAAAAATGTTTGAGAAGCTTTTTTCTAACCCAGATTTCAGGCCAGATGGTGTGAAACTGTATCCCTGTGTGGTTGTGGAAGACACAGATCTTGAGCAGTGGATGAAAGAAGGCAAATACACACCATACACAGATGAGCAGATTGTTGAGATTTTGACCAGGATTAAATCAATGGTTCCAAGATATTCAAGAATACAAAGAGTGATGAGAGATTTGCCTGCAGAATATATTGTAGGTGGAACAAAACATTGTCACCAAAGGGACTCTGCAAAAACAAAAATGAAAGAACTTGGTTTGAAGTGTGAATGTATAAGATGCAGGGAAGTTGGTTATGGTTTGCTCAAAGGTAAACAAGTGAAAGAAGAGAATATAAAGTTGAACAGGATTGATTACGAAGCTTCTGGCGGGAAAGAAATATTCTTGAGTTTAGATGACATGGAGAATGATTTGATAATAGGCTTGCTTAGATTGAGAATTCCGGGAAAACCTTTGCGGCCAGAGATCACACCAACTTCAACAATTGTGCGTGAGCTTCATGTTTTTGGTGTCGAAGCAGGCATCCAGAACCAGACTTCCTGGACAACAACTTTCCAGCACAAAGGTTTTGGCAAGCAATTAATAGCAGAGGCCGAAAGGATTACAAAAGAAATGGGCTTTGACAAGGTTGTAGTGATTTCAGGAGTTGGTGTGAGAGAATACTACAAAAAGCTTGGGTACACACAAGAAGGGGAGTATATGGTGAAGAAGGTATAGACTCACGGCTTCCGCCTATAATGAAAACCATATTCATTAAAACCTGTATGTTTGTAAAAGTTGTGAGAAGGTTTTCTGTCTTTGCTTGATCCTAGAAAAATGCCGTAGCATCTGTTCTTCTTTGCAGCACTTATTGCTTTTTCCATCAACTGTTTTCCGATCTTCAGCCTCCTATATTTTTCAAGGACAAAAAATTCCTCAACTTCTAGGATAGGTGTTGGATATCGTACAACTGTCCTAATTGAGTAGGTTACGAATCCGACAATTTTACCATCAATAATCGCGAGATCTGCAAAGCAGTTTTTAGTTTTGATAAATTTGTGGAAAGATTCGCTGTTCTTTTTCTTGTATCTGTTTTCATCTTCAACAAATTTACCGAACAGATTGATTACTTCCTTATAATCTTGTTTTTTGGCAGACCTGATAACGACGTTTTGCATATTAGAATATTATTTTGCTGGCTATATTACTTTTCTAAACCCTAACCAACTCACCCCTCCCAAAGATCTTTGGGAGCTTCAACCCTAGCAGCTCGTACACTTCATGTGGGATCCCTATGTCACCGACAAAGAGCTTGCCAACAAAATCTCGCGCTTTTTTCTCAATCAAGCCGCGCTTTAGTAAACCCAGACTCAAAGTAAAGTCTGCTTTTATACATGGGGTATATGGATCTCCTGTGTCTGGATTCAAGCCAGAAGGTGTGTCTATGGAAAGTGTCTTGGCCTTTGAGGAATTTGCATAATTTATTAGTAAAGCATAATCGCCTGAAGGGGGTCGGTTAATTTTGTAACCCAAAAGCCCGTCAATTATCAAATC
>DATDTO010000095.1:0-4343 GCA_035290825.1 archaeon | reverse complement strand
AGCGCTTTCATGTAATACTGGTCCCTGTAGCCAGCCATCCTTGCGAAAGTTCCAAGCAAAACCCTTCTTTTAGCTTCCTTGCCAAAATATTTTGTCCTCACCTTGGAAAAATATTCATTGAAGGTCCCGTCAATTTCTTGTTCTGCTCCATATCTGATCCCAGAATATTTTGCCAAATTAGTTGATGCTTCGGCTGTTGCGATTATGTAGTAAGCTGCAAGTGAATATTTTGTGTGTGGTAAAGAGACTTCTTCATACCTTACACCCAGGCTTTCCAACTTTTTGATCCCATCCCAAACACAATCTGCCACCTTCTTGTCCACACCTCCTGAAAAATATTCTTTTGGTATACCGATTTTCAGGCCAGTTGTTTCAGTTGTCAGATAATCTGGATAGTATTCATATTCTTTTTTTATTGTTGTGGGGTCCTTTGGATCTGGGCCCGCAATCACAGAAAGCATAAGCGCGATATCCCAAACACTTTTCCCAATCGGACCGATTTTGTCCATACTGTTTGCATAATCTATCAGGCCATATCTGCTGACCAAACCATAGGTTGGTGTTAACCCAGCCACACCACAAAAAGATGCTGGAGAAGATATTGAACCACCCGTCGATTCACCAATTGCTATGTGTGGCAAGTCTAAGGCAGCCACTATCCCTGCAGCACCGCCAGCTGAGCCACCGCAGCTCCTTGTTGGATCCAAAGGGTTTTTTGGGATTCCATAACCGGAGTTTGTAGAAAAGGTCCCGAAGCCAAATTCATCCTGGTTTGTTTTCCCCAAAACGGCACAAGCGTGGCCTTTAACCCTTTCTGCTACAGTCGAGTCAAAGGTTGGTTTATACCCTTCCAAAATTCGCGATCCAGCAGCTGATTGGACGCCCTTTACACAAATACTGTCTTTGAAAGAAACTGGTAAACCATAAAAAAGCGGCTCTGGTTTTGTTGGTTTTAGGTCTAGAAGAGTATTAAACAAACTGAACTTTTTGTCTGCCTGTTTTACAGCTTCCTGGTATTTGGCTGCAAAATCCTTATAGTCTATATTGCCTGCTTTTGACTCTTCTATAAACTGTTTTACGGATAAATTGTAGTTTGACATAAATCAATCGAAGTCTTTATACTTCACTCCCAACTTTCTGGCCAACTCTTTGATATCATATAAAACATTGAGCTCACCAAGTTGCTTGTTTTCAGAATAATACTTTTCCTGCAGTTTTAGAAGTTTGACCCTAGCTTCCTCAAAAACCTTTTGCTTGTTCTGGCCTTTCTCAACCTTTTCTAATGCTTCCTTGACTATTTTTTGCACTTCTTCCATATAGTATAATACTAAACAATATTAATATGGTCGACAAATAGTATTAAATATGAAATTATTTGCTCTGATCTCTGTCATTTTTATCTTGTCTATTCCATTAGTTTTAGCCCAGTGGTCAGAAAACCCTGAAAGAGGGGAAGGCACAATATCTGTTCCGGTTATTGAAAACCAGTGGGTTCTTATTGGGATGAACACAGATATTCCTGGAGGGCTGTCATCAACTTCTGAGGTAAATTTAGCTGATATAAAGGCTGGCTGGTTGTGGGACCCTGAAAAACAGGATTATGCTGTGCACATTGCAAATGGGAAAAATGTTTTGGAGGCCGCGCCTACTGGGAACGCTGGTTTCTGGGTTTTGCCATCAAAGTCTGGGAATTTGGAATTCAAGGTGGATTTGGAGATCTCGAAAGACAGTAAAATTATTGACAGAGTAAACTTGGAGAACGGTTTCAATTTTGTTTATATCTTGCCTTCAATGTCGGGGAGAAGCATGGCGGAATTAGGAAGGAACTGCAAGTTAGTGGCTATGTATGCCTTTATTCCTGAGCTCCAGCAATGGACTCCATTACCTTTAGACACACCAGCGCCGCCGCAAGCAATTGGCAGGTCCATATTAGTTGAGAATTCCGGAACGTGCAGCCTCACATCTGAACTTCCAGAACCTTCTACAACAGTAGAACCCACACCATCACCACCACAACTTCCAGCAAAAACAACTCCAGAACCAACAGGCTGCCCAGATACCGGTTTAGTTTGTTCAGTTGACTGTCTAGAAGAAGGGGAATTGGAGGATGGCACGCCTTGTGAGAATGGTGTTTTGAATGAGGAGACATGTGAGTGTGAGGCGGTAGCTCAACCACAAACAACCCAACCTACACCAACACAGACAACGACCCAAACACAATCTGCTACACCATCGCCTACCCCAACAAGTACACTAAAACAGTCGGGGGAAGTTTGTAGCCAGAACTCGGAATGCCAGTCACAGTATTGCACATTTGGCTCTCCGAGGGTTTGCAGTTAAAAGGGGAAATATGAAAAGTAAATATTTGCTGGCTATATTGGTTTTGATTTCAGTAATTTTAATCAGCGGCTGCGCTCAATCCGGGCCTTCAATAAAAGTAAAGTCACCGGCAAACGGGTCTGTATTGAACGTCACTGATGTGACAATAGAACTGGAGACACAAAATTTCAAGGATGGGAATGTTCTTGTAAACATAGATAAGGACAAAAAGGATTATGCAACAAGCAGCAAATACACAGCAAAAGGCCTACTCCCAGGCGAACATACTGCAGTGTTTACTTTGCAGAGGAGCGGGAAAAACATAACTGAAAATGGAAAGGTCCTCTCAGCCTCGATTACATTTACAATAAAAGCTCAGGAAGGTCTGTTTGGCAAGGCCACAAAGGAACAGGTTGACACAAAGGGCTTGCCAACTCCACCAGCATTGCCACCTTCTTTGAAGGCAAAATGATATTTATAAACACAAGAAGACAATTTATATTATTATGAAACCATATTTTGTTCTCGCACTTTCTGTTTTGGTTCTAGCCAGCTTGTCTATATTGGTTTCTTCCCAACAGTCAAATTTAACACAGACATATGGAGCGGGTAATCTAACCCAACCAAACACAGTAGGTCCGGATCTTGTGATAACAGATATCCAGGCATGGCAAGTCACTGCAACTGATTTGAGGATTATTTTTACTGTTGAGAACATTGGAAATGAGGATGCTATACCTGCTAGTGGTGTAGCTGGCGCTGGCCCAAGAACTGCTAGTGGAGACATACATGTTGGCTTTACATATGGAGCATTGGCTGATATAAGCAATACAATACCATCTCTGACCGCCGGCGATAAATATGGCTTCGAGGTTGTTGTTCCTTATGATGCGACAGCTATTGGTATTGTGGCTTCTGTGGATCCAGACGACTACGTACAGAACGAGCTGTATGAAAATAATAATGCTTTCAAGTATACAATTCCAGCCACATCATCAACACCAGCGCCACCATATGGCTTGCCGATCCCACCAGCCAATTTAGGCTCAGGTTGGACAGTTGATGCAAATGGGGATGGCTGGCTGGTTATGGATATTGGACAAGGCTACAACCTTATTGGAAGTTTACTGAACTTTATTGGTGGCCAACAGGCCCACCCAAGCTCTACTATAGATCTTACTCAGGATTTGGATGTTATTTGGATATTAGATCCTTTAAGACAGAATCCTTTGCAATATCCGGACCCATTTGTCAAGTGCTATCCTGGGGTCAGCAAATCGCAACAACCACAGGAATGCCAGGATTTCTCAGACAGATTGCAAAACGACCCTTCTTACCAGCCATACACGCTTTCAATTGGAGGGTTTGCAAGATCAACAATAAGCGGCCAGGTCGTGTTTTACATACCTAGCTACTCAGTACAGGACTTAAAGGACCCAACATTCTTGAATACTGTCTTTAGCCAACACAACCTTGCAGACGGCTGGACCGTCCTGTTTGTAGGACCTTGGTTTGAAGGGTTGACTTTGGATGATGTAAAGGGGAATTGTAATTTTGGAGATATTTATGGATGGGATGCAGCAACAAAAAATTGGATTGGACCAAGCACAGTGCCTTTGACACAACCCGCAGGTTCTGGTGATATTGGAAGAAGTATACTCGTTGAAGCAAACGGTGATTGCACGCTAAGTTATGGCACACCAATTGGCGGAAGGCCAACTTTGCCACCAAGGTCTTCTGGATATGCTACACCATACCCAACAGCAACTATCCAACCGACAACAGGACCAGACTTGGTAATAGACGCTGTTGACACATCACTAGCTGGGACAACATTCAATATAATTGTTGATATAACAAACATTGGTGTTGATGATAGCCCGATACCAGATATAGAGCTTCAATACGCAGGTCAGACAATATTTATAGATGGTTCTCAGGCACGAATAGTAGGTGGGGTAGGCTCACCTCCAGGGACTCCTGCTAATGTTATTGCTCCTGGCGCAACAAAAGTAATATTATGG
>DATDTO010000094.1:0-7306 GCA_035290825.1 archaeon | reverse complement strand
CGGGGAAACTGGTGGTCTGGATATTGGTGAAGCACAAGAAGAATCATATCAAGATGATTTGGCTGTTGATGGAACCGAGGGCAAAGGTTCGCCAGCAAGAAAGAGTGATGTTTATAGACTCAAAAAAGTTGCAGGTGTTTTGGGTATAGATGAGTGGGACGTGAAACATCTTGTGGAAATTGGCAGGCTTAAACCCGTTACTGTTGCCGGTCAACATTCTGGAACAACATACTTTGCAAGAGAGGATGTTCTAAGGTTAAAAGCAGAAAAGGTAGAGGCCGATATAGGAAGAAAAGTTTATACAAGATCACAAGCCACACAGGTTTTGGGTGGAGATAAAACTGCTCTTCAAAGGGGTGTTGCCAAAAGAACAATTAGGACTTATCATGACAGGTTCTTTGATATGGAGGACATTAATACATTGGCTGATGAGTTGGGTGTTACCCCTGTTATTGATGATTCAAAATCTTTAGGTCAAGAAGTTGAAGCGGCTTTAGCTGGAATAGAAGAACCGTCTAACACATTAAACCAAGTACTGGAGCCTCCTGCTACACAAAAAAGAGTTTATTCATATAACCAGGCGAGAGATGCTCTTGATGTTCCTCCAAGGGATTTCCACAATGTTTTGATTGCGGGCGGTGTTGAAAAAGTTGCAGGTGGTTATGACGCTGACCAAATTGATGAGCTTGCCAAGAAGAGAAGGGAAAGGATTGAAGCTTGTGTAGTTGATCAGAAACATGGGGAAGCGAGGCAAGACAGGGAACCGGCTAGATTGCCAACAACGCTTGCACAGCCAGAGGCTACTAAAACAAGAAGATACACAGAGGACCAAGCTGCGTCTGCTCTTTGTGTGACAGAGGGTATTTTTAGGTCGCTGGCGGAGGTTAACAACATCCCATTTGAGGACGGCGGTTATGATGCTGATAGGATAGACAGGCTGAAAAGGGAATTGGAGAAACACAACACCACTAGGGTAACGGAACAAAACGTTAACCAACCACAAAATTCGCACATAAAGGACATTGCTAGAAAGTATGGGGTTACCAGGTCACAGGCAGATAAGCTACTAAGAGAAGGTGGCGTAGAAAGGTCTACAGTCACATATTACCCAACAAAGGAGGCGGACGAATTATTTTCAAGGCTTGGATATAAACCAGTTTCAGAAGGCTCAGATGCTGGGTCTCGGAAAGCAACTGATTTGGAAACCGATGCGCAGAAAGTTTTGGAGGCAATTGGATCAAAAACAGATGGGCCAGTCGAAGTTGCCCCAAGTAAGGGTGTTGGACTGTATTCACTTGGAGAAACAGCTGAAGCTTTGCAAATGGACAAACCAGGTGTTATGGCACTTGTCAATGGCCACAAAATAAGGATGAAAATAGTTGATGGGAAGATTTGTTTTGAAAGGGGTGAGGTTGCTAGGTTTGGTTCTGAGCATGGGATTGAGGTTGCATATGTTAATCAAAATATTCCTGCACCAAAACCCGAACCAATCATTTCTGACATTGGGTCCACAGTTATTGTCGAAAACCAAGATGCTCCAGATCCGTCGGCAGAGGATTTTGATGACAGTGTTTCAGTTGAATCACTAGCTGCTCCTAGCGCAGAAGAATTGGATGATGGTGCAGGTGAAGTTTTGGGAGCTGTTGGAGATGGGTTGGTATCTGCTCTTGATGGGACAAACGGTTTAACTCTTGTAGAAGATGTTGATGTTGTAGATGAAGATGCACAAATAACACCGGATGATTCAAAGCACATATATACAGATTCTCCATTAGTCACTGCGTGGACTGGGGAAAAAGGTTCGTGCAAACTTTATGATATTGAAATGTTTTATGGGCTTACTAGAGCAGATGTCAAAGATCGTTTGAAAGAGGCCGGTTTATGGACGGCAAAACCTAGCCAGACATTTAACAGGCGCGATGTCGCTGAAAAGTTTGCGGAGGCTGGAATAGAACCGAACCCGTTTGTTGGGCTTCCTGCAATTACAGACAGGGAAAGAGCTAATTTAGGTAGACCACCCAAGGCTCCAGAAGTTCCAAGAGACCAAACCCCCGAAAGGTCAAGAGGAGAAGAAACAGAATATAGAAGACCAGATGGCAAACATGAGCAACCAACAGGCCAACCAAGACCGCATGATATACAGCGTAAGTATGGGCTGGGAGCCAAAGAGGCGCATGATCTTTTGCAAGACAATGGAATTGCACCAGATGTGACTATTAGCGAAACAGTTGGGCTTTATTCTCAAGACCGCGTTGATGGCTTTTTTGAAAGTAGGGGAATAAGACCGGTTGGCGATTCTGATAAAAGAGATAGAGAGGCTGCTGTACTTCCTTCTATTGACGCGCCAGTTGCTGAAAGTGGTGTTAGGAAAAAAATAGAACCTGTCGGCGGCCGACAACAAGGTGTTGATAAACCAGCTGCACAGCAGGCTCTACAAAAACCAGAAGAGATGTCAACTGAAAAAACACATGACAGGAAAATTATTGATAAACCGTCGCCGCCAGTTGGTTTTTATGGTGCCAGTAAAGTCTATACACCACCGCCACGGGTTCCTGACATTTACAAGCCTTTGAGGGATTCGATTTTGTCAAGGCTGGAAAGGGAGAGGCATACATATTTTGGTGTGGTGGATAAAAGCGACATTGCCCAGGTTTTGAAAGCTGGTGGGAGCATGGTTTCAGATTCGGGTACAGTGTTTGTGGCTCCAGATCAGGTTGAGAGAGTTTTTGGCCATGGCTATGAAAGGCTTAGGGCTATGCTTGCATGGCAAGGCTTGGAAACAGACCCAATAAAAGGCGTGAACAGCGAGCATATGAGGAAGTTTATAGAAAGGGATATCACAAAACTAAACCCTAAAATCGCAGATAGGATGCTTGTGGAATTTGGTTACAAACAGGATGTTGCTAGTGTTGGCGGCGGTGTCAGTGAGTGTGTCGATGTCAACAGTGATGATGTTAAAGATGTGATCGGCTGTGTACAAGAATTGACGCCGCACATATCGCCGCCTGTGAAAGCAGATGTTGAAAAACCAGAAACAGAAAACACTGGAAATAACTCAATTATTGATCAGGGCGAACCTGATTTGAAAATTGATGATAAACCATCGCTACTAGGCCAGAAAGGCAAAGATGAAAAAAGTGATGAAGAGCGAGATTACCAGGGCGAATATTATAAAGGGGCTTTCAAAGGAAGCGTCAGTTTGGGAAAACTTAGATCGATTATTGGAGACAGAAAAACTGCAGATAGAATAGGAGAAAGGTATGGACAAGACGGAAGGGTTGATAACTCTGTGCTCGCAAGGCTTGCATCTGGTCTTGAGGACAGTGAGTTGGGGGCTGTGCAAAGGGAGAGGATATTATTGGATATGGGAATTCCAACAGACACTGAAAGGGCGAAGGGTATTGTTGAGAGATATTGTCCTGAAATCAGGCACGCGGACAGGAGACGAGAAGTTGTTGTTTTTGATCCTATGGAAGATTACACACTCGGTGATTATTCAAGGATGGGACTAAAACGTGAAGAATTGGATTTAATTAAAAAAGGTTCGCAGGGCTCTGTCCCTGGATGGAGGGCAGCTGAGATATTGGTTAGCGGGTGGCAACTTGATGTTGTTAGGTCAACTTTTGGCTACAGCGGTAATGTGGGTGAGATAAGGGGAAGGATAGATAAACAGAAGGCCGATTATGGTAGGGGGAGGAGATCATGAAACTGGCAATACTTTTTTCAGGTGGCAAGGATTCGACTTTTACAGTCTACAAGGCGCTGAAGGATGGGCATGAGGTCAAGTATTTAATCAGCCTTATTTCTGAGAACCCCGCATCTTACATGTTCCATTACCCGAATATTGAACTCACAAAGGTTTTGGCTGAGAATATGGGAATACCAATAATCACAAAACCGACAAAGGGCGAGAAGGAAAAGGAGCTCGAGGATATCAGGGAGGTTTTGTCTGGGATTAAAGATATTGATTGTGTTGGTGCAGGAGCCTTGGCGAGCAGGTACCAATATGATAGGGTTGCAGGCATCTGCAAGGAGCTTGGGTTGAAGACATACACACCGTGCTGGATGCAGGATGCAGAGGAGCATTGGAAGGAACTTCTTGATGCTGGTTTTGAAGTTATTGTAACTGGTATTGCAGCAGAGGGGCTGACAAAAAAATGGCTTGGAAGGAAGGTTGGATGGAAGGAGTTGGAGGAACTGAAAAAGATCAGAGGAAAAACAGGAATACATCTTGGCTTTGAAGGCGGGGAAGGGGAAACTCTGGTTTTGGACTGCCCGCTTTATAAAAAAAGAGTTGAGGTTGTTGAATCAAAGATTGTAATGGAAAACGAGTGCACTGGGAGATTGGAGATTGGGAAAGTAGAATTAAAGGGTAAATAGCCTTTACCTAAAGTTTTATATACTAGTATAACTAAATCATACTATATGGTAGGAATAACTTTGCGATCGAGGATTGGAGAGAAGGGACAGGTTGTAATACCTAAACCTATAAGGGATCAGTTCAGTCTGACACCATTTTCTGATGTTGTATTTGCTGTAGAAAATGGAAGAATAGTGATACAAAAGAAGTCTTCTGAAGAATGGTTGAAAAATTTTGGATCAAGCATCAAAAAAATCAAATTGCCAAGTAAAATTGACTGGGATTCAGAATACTATTCACAGTTTGGATAAATATGATATACCTTGATGCAAATGTGTTTATATATCATCTTCTTGATTCAAGTAGTAAAGGGGAGAACGCAAGAAAAATTTTTCAGAATATTTTAAAAGGTGATGAATCTGCTGTTACATCTTCTCTCACAATTGATGAGGTTGTGTGGATTTTATGGAAGAACGTTGGTAGGGAAAAAGCAACCACTGAAACCCTGAAAATCTTTGAGATGCCAAATCTGGAAATATTGAGTTTAACTTCTGAAATGTCATTCAAATCCCTTCTTTTAATGCAAAAATACAAAAAACTAAAGCCAAGAGATGCCGCCCATGCTGCTGTTTGTCTCTCATCGGGAGTTTTTCAGATAGTTTCTGATGATTCTGATTTTGATGAAATAAAGGAGCTGACAAGAGTAAAATTATAGTGTTTAGGCCTTTCCAATCCGCCTATTTATCAAAGGGGAAAAATGGTTTTTGTAGCGTTTTTGTAATTGGAAGGGACCAGCCTTTTTCTGGATATTCTGTTACAATATAAGGGATAGAAAAACAAGGCTTAAATAAAAATAAATCTAGAAATAGTCGCAAATGATTGATGAGATTTTTAAAGCGCTTACTTGCGGTGTCGCATCTTTCTTCTTAGCTTCTTTTGCTTGTGGTGTTTGATTTTTTTCTTTCTCTTTTTCCTCAAGTTTGGCATATATGATAGAAACCAGTCAATGATTTCTCTCACCTCTGTATATAATATTATTATTTGCCTGTATATATAGTATGGCGGAATTGCAGTTCCCGAAAAAATTTGTGGAAAGGTATGGGAAAATTGTGGATGATGAGAAAGCCTTTTTTGAGTGCTTGCAGGCTAGGCTTCCAAGGGCTTTTAGGGTTAACAATTTGAAGGCTGAGAAAAGCCAGGTTCTGAAAAATCTAGAGCAAAAAGGCATAGAGTTCCAAAAAGTCCCTTGGTATGAGGACGCTTTTGTCACAAATAGCTTGGATATAGGTAATACAATAGACCACTTTATTGGCTATATTTACATTCAGGAATTGGTTTCAATGCTGCCGGCTCTTTTGGCGGCCAAAGAAATAAAGTCTGCGCAGTTGGTTCTTGATGCGGCTGCCGCACCTGGATCCAAAACCACACATTTAGCTGATTTAATGGGGAATAAAGGTTGCATAATTGCGAATGACAGGGATTTCTGGAGGATCAAGGCGCTGAAGTTTAACTTGGAGAAGCTCGGGGTTTTGAATACTATTATCACAAACCAGGACTTTAGGTTTTTTGGTGTAAATAAAAAAGGAGGGTTAGAGGAACCTTGGTTCCCTAATTTTGTCTTGATGGATGCTCCATGCTCTTCTGAAGGCACAGTAAGGAAGGATCCGGATGTTTTGGCAAGGTGGTCTGAGAAAAATATTTTTGGGATGGCAAGACTTCAGCAGCAGATGGTTTTGAAGGGGTTCGATTTACTGACACCGGGAGGGTCAATGGTTTACTCCACTTGCACCTTTGCACCAGAGGAGAATGAGGAGATTATACAGTTCTTGTTGGAGAAAAGGGAGGATGTGAAAATAGAAAAGTGTGAGTTAAGCGGGTTTAGATTTGGCACTGGGTTGGAGAAGTGGGGAGAAAGGGAGTTTGACAGTCAGATACAGAATTGTTGCAGGGTCTGGCCGCACCACAATAATACCGGGGGATTTTTCCTGACAAAAGTTAGGAAGGTGGAGTAGTATGGATAAACAAGAAATCCTTGGGTATCTAGAGGAAAGGTTTGGATTGGACAGTGGACTCTTTGGGGGACTGGAATTTTTGGAGGAATCTAAAGGGCGGGTTTTTATTACAACAAAGGATGTGGCCAAGATTGTTGGGGGTGTGAGACCGGTTACTGTTGGACTGTTATTTTGCAGGTTGGGGGAGCACAGTATCAAACTGAGCAGCAATATAACACAGTTATTTGGAAACAAGGCGACAAAAAATATTGTTTTTCTTTCTGAAGTGGAAGCAAAGAAGTTTATAGAAGGCGAGGATCTAGAAATCCAAAAAACTGAAGCTACCGATGGGTATGTTATTGTAAAACACAAAGATTATCCTCTGGGTGTTGGGCTGCTAAAAGAAGGGGCAATAAAGAACATGCTGCCAAAAGCTAAAAGGATAAAAATAGAGATCTAGAAAAATAAATATAAAAGCTTTATAAGTTGGATAGTTTAATAGTTAAACAGTAAAACTAGAGGTGAGAATTATGGAAAATGAATTGGTTAAGATGTCCCCCAAAGGACAGCTTGTTGTCCCCCAGGAAATAAGGGAAAATGAACACTTTGCAGCAGGCGATAGGTTTATCCCCTTTGCTGTAAAGGGTGGAATACTATTTAAAAAATTGAAAATGCCTGACATTAAAGAGGAATTCAAATCCTTGTCAAAAGAAATCCAGAAAAAGTTTGAGGAAGAGGATATTTCCGAGGAGGATATAGAAGAGGCTGTAAGAAAATCCAGAGGAAAATGATATGCTAAGATTGGTTTTGGATACCAATGTTCTGATTTCTGCCTTTGGCTGGAAGGGCCCATCAAACCAGATTTTCCAGAAAATAGTTGATGGGGAGTTTGAACTTGCTATCTCAAAAAGACAGCTTGAAGAATTGGAAAGGGTGTTGTCCTATCACCGCCTCA
>DATDTO010000093.1:0-4768 GCA_035290825.1 archaeon | reverse complement strand
ACGTATCCAACCTGGGCAAAGAACTTGCGGACATAGATAAAAGTTTAGGTTAAACACCTGTTCAATATTTATAGGTGCTAAACCAACAAATAGTATAAGATAAATATGAATAAAATCTTGAGTTTTGTTTTATCTGTATTTTTTGTAGTTGGATTATCCTTACCTTCTTTAGTTTTATCACAAGATGCAGGCACAAGTCCGCCTCCAGCAGATACAACAGCAGCTCAATCACCTCCTGCAGATTCGCCAGCGACTAGTCCAGCACCTGCTGAAACAAAGCCTCCAGAAAGCCCTGCTACTCAACCTGCAACATCCCCTGTAGACACAAGTGCTCCAACTCAACCAGCTCCTACTGAGGTTGGATGTCCATCTTTGGGTCCAGCGCCAACTTGTGGTTCAGGTGAGACCATGAAAAAAGCAGTTGATGATCATGGATGTATAGTGGGACAATATTGTGTTAAGTTAGAGGGTGGTGAGCAGCCAAGGTCTTGTCCTTTAGTTTCAAAAGACGCTTTTGATGATTGTAGAAATAGTGGTGGTAACCCAAGTACCCAAACAGCACCAGACGGCTGTGCGATATTAACTTGTGAAAGGCAAGAAGGTTCTCAACCACAAGGTCCGCCGCCAGGATGTAGAGAAGAAGTTGATCCAGCAGGATTCAAGAGATTTGTTTGTGAAGGTCCAAAAGGTCCAGAAGGAGGTTGTCCACCAGATAAGCAACAAATGGAGGAAAGAAATAAGCAGGATTGTATATCAAAAGGCGGAAATCCAATAGCTTTCCATGATCCAAATGGATGCCAATTCTTTAATTGTGAATTTCGAGGAAAAGGTCAGAGACAAGGCGGGTTCATAGGTGGAGCAGGTCAATCATTAGGCTTAGAGAAAAGTAATTGCCCAACAAGAAAAGACGTTGACGAACAATTTAAAAGGTGCGCAGATAGTGGCCAAGAGGGATTTTTGGTCGGCCCTGAAGATTGTAGATTTGTTGAGTGTAGAAATGTAGAAGCGTTTAAGGATCAATTTAGATGTGATGAGGGTAGGAACTTTGTTAATTTTGAAAAACTTGCACAAGAGTGCGGCGGATCACAGAATGTAAGAGAAGACTGGGACGCTTCAGGTTGCAGGTTCCCAAGATGTGCAAAACCAGAAGAGAGAGGAGATGAGAGAAGAGGACCTCCACCAGAATTCTTTGACAGATGCAAGAAAGAAGGGGGGCAAATAGCCGATTTCGGCGGCAAACCAAGATGCATACCTCCAAAATCCAAAGGCAAGCTGCAAAAGGGCTTAAGACAAGATGAAATTTTGTCTCTTTCTGAAATAAAGCCAGGCGACATATTGAAACTTGCAACAAAATTAGAAATTGCAAAAGTTGCCTTGAATGAGGCTAAAAATGAGCTTGAGAATTTAGCCAATTATTGGGACCAGCAAAACTCACCGGCTGAATCTGATAGATTTAGAAAGGCAATGAGAATTTTGGAAAAAACAAATGATAGAATAGATAAAGTAAAGAAAAAATTAGCAGCCAAGATTGATGACATAACTGTTGATAGTTTAGCTGAAATAAAAAATGAGATTAAGACAACAATAGAGAGAGTTGAAGTAGATGCAACATCAGCTTTGTTAGGGGGAGAAGTTAAGGAAGCAGTTGATACTGAAATTGATACAGAAGGGCTTGAGGAAAATGCAGAGCTTTGTGTTGTTGGTAAATTTAATGTTGATACAGGTCAAGAAGGACCAGAAGTTTCAGTTGATATAAAAGGTATAGATGATGATGGTGACTGCAATGGTAGTATGAAAGTGTCTTTTGCAAAGTCATCTTTCAAGCCTCCAATACCAACCGTCACAGAAGCAACATGTAAAGATATTGATGTTTTAGCAGCTACAGCAGGCGGAGACAGACCACCAACAAAAGAAGAGCTTGCAAAGGCTGGCTGTAAAGGAACATTTGTTGATAATTTAGACAAAATGATGCCAGGAATTCCAGGAAAGTGTGAAGGTGAGGAATGTAAAGATTACTGTGGAACAAGCGAAACAGCAGCAAAAGAATGTTTAGAGGCATTCAAAGACATGTTACCACCAGAAGCAAAAGTTGGTTTAACATTGATGACAGCCCTTGGTGGAAGCCCAGATAAGATAAGGGAAGGCTTTGAAAACGCCATGCAAGGTGGTAAGGAAGGAGCAAAAGCATTCTTAGCCAAAATCGAATCTGCTCTACAGTCAGCAGGTGTAAGTTTAGATCAAGTTCCGGGTGATATGAAGCAAGGTTTAGAGATGCTCAAAGCAATTTCAGAAGGTAAGGCTCCATCATTTGGTGGCAAGGGTGGCTCCGGATTTGGTGGAGAAGGTGGTCCAGAAGGAGGATTTGGATTCGGAGATTTTGGTGGAGATGAAGATCATGGTTTTGTAGGTCCAGGTGGATGTAGGGGACCAGCAGAGTGCGACGCGTACTGTAGTAAAAACCCAGAAGAGTGTAGTAAAGCATTTGGCCGTGAAGAAGGTGGAGAGAGAGTAAGAGACCAATTTGGCAGGGAGTTTAGGGTTAATGCTAATAATTGTCCGCCAGGTGAATATCCAGGGGTAAATGACCGGGGACAGCCAAGCTGCATTAGGCCAGAAAGTGGGTCCAGAGGGTTTTCACAACCAAGAAACTTCGAGAGATTCAGACCAGATGAAAGCAAGTTTATAGGCCCAGGCGGCTGTAAAACAAAGGCTGAGTGTGAAGCCCAATTTAGAAATAATCCAGATGCATTTAAAAGCTCCTTCGGTTCAGAGTTTAGACCACCTGAAAACTTCAGACCACAAGCAGACTTTAACCAACCAAACCAGCCTTTCCCACCAACATCAGGAGACTTTGGTAACTACCAACCACCACCATCAGGAGACTTTGGTAACTACCAACCACCACCAGAAGGCGGTCTCAGTCAACCACCGTCAGGCTTTTTTGTGAAGAGACGATAAAATTATGAAAAATAATAAAAAATTTGCCGGAATTATATTGTTGTTATTGGTAGCAACCGTGTTAGTTTCTGGCTGCACTCAACAACCAACAACAAGCCCATCGCCAACAAAGACATCTAGTATAACAAGCAAAGAGGATGCGGCAGCCGCAGTCCCAAAAGCTCTGGAAAAAACAGATAAGGCTTTGGGAGCTCTAAACGATATAAAAGATGATTTAGGCGGTTAAAATCATTTCAAACTTAATTTCTATTTTTACTTTTTCTTATTTTATAAATTATAGTAGACAAAGCTAAAACAAGGGCTATTGAGCCACCAATATATACCCAAATTTCATAAAACTGATCTAGCGGTTTGTCCTTTGCCGCAGTCAAATCATAAACTATCTCACTCCTAGTAAATCCTGATAAGTAGCTCAGACTAAAAGCCACAGCCAAAATAATCACAATGATTGCAGCGAATTTTATCATAGGGGTTTATTAATCTGGTTAATTATATTTCAATATATATTGATTTTCGTAATATATAGCCGTTATGACTGCTAAAATCAAGTCTTCATCTTCTACAAGGCAAGAAAAAGTGCTGGTTTTGTGTATAGACAGGGATGATGATATCGGCCAAAAAACAGGCATAACAGGCCCTATAATGGGCAAGGACGCTGTCCTCAATGCAGCAAATAAGTTGGGGTTGGTAGATCCTGAAGACACTGATTTTAATGCCCTTTTTGATGCTGTTAGGGTTTATGAAGAAGTGAAAAAGGATCAAAAAGTAGAAGTTGTGGCTATTACAGGTCATAAAGATCGCGCAATAAGGTCTGATACAGAGATAACAAGGCAGCTTGAAATTGTTTTAGATAAGACAAAAGCAACAGGTGTAATACTTGTTACAGATGGTGCAGATGATGAGAATGTTTTACCAATTATCCAATCTAGAGTGCCGATAATATCGGTAAGAAGACTGGTTGTGAGGCAAGCTGAGCAGCTAGAATCCTCATACTTCAAAATCAAGGATTTCATAGACGAGACTTTGGATAATCCAAAATATTCCAGCCTTATCTTTGGTCTGCCGGCAATATTGCTAATATTGCTTGGATTTTTTGGCTGGCAAGGGATAAGGATTGTTTTGTTTGTGATTGGGGCTTACCTTGTTATTAAATGGTTTAAGCTAGAGAGGCTGATAGGTAGGGGTTATGAGGAGCTGACGACATCCTTCTCCAAAAGACGGTTTGCAGCCTTTTTCATCTATGTTATAGGTGTGGTTATCGGCGTGTTGGCTGTATATAGAGGTTATAGTTATACCTTAGATTGGGTTAATGTGGGGTATTTTGAGATAGCCGCTTCCTTTATCTCAGCTACCGTCTACTATATCTGGTTAGCCTTCCTTGTGATTTGGGCAGGCAAAACGCTATACGCCAAAAAGGTATTTTTAGGCAGGGCAATTTCAGTCCCTGTGTTCATTTTCGCAATATCCATAGTCATCTACAATGCAAGTGAGTTCGTCCTGAAATCAGAGAATGGCATGACGAACTTCTTAATCTCCATAGCCATCGGTTTTGTCCTGATAATCGCAGCCATAATGATTGATAAGACAGATAAGAAAGGAAAGGCTTTATAATGGTTTGTTATCAATAATCAAGTAGCATAACGGTAAGTATGGCTATTGGTTTAAAGGTGTTTGTTTTTCTAGTTTTGGCGGTCTTCCTAGCCTCGCTTATAGCCTCCATGCCAGTGGAAGCAAAGAAGTGGTACGAGTATATACCAGGCTTAGCCAAGCTGTTGGGCAAGGACAAAAAGGATAATCCAGCTCCTCCACC
>DATDTO010000092.1:0-13100 GCA_035290825.1 archaeon | reverse complement strand
TGACTCTAAGCCAACATACTCTTTTTTAAGGGCCGCGCCTACAGGCAGAAAACTTATGTCAAAATCCACTTCCCCGCGATCCCATAAACCAAATACCATAGTTAATCTAAAACCTATACATTTAAATGCTTATTTTAACCACCAATAGGTTAATAATAAGTAGGTTTATAAGTACATAATACATTTGTAATTAAATAAAAACTTACGTGTATGAGAAAATATCAAATTAAACCAAGAGAAGGAGAATCGAGCAGAAGATCAGCGGTGTATCATGATGGTATTGTAAACAGAACTCTATCTTCTGTAAGACAAGCAGGAAAGTCAATACAAATCTACCTTACGGCTGCAGCAATAGTTGGTCTTACATGCTTAGCCGGTCATTATATGGTAAACTTGTCATCTGTAGAATTGGACAGAAAAAATAATTCCGGGCGCACAGAAAGTGTAAGAATGGATAGTAAAGAAATCAACTCCAGTAAAGAGGTGATTGTTCAAACACCCGAAATTCCCCATGACCCATTAGATGAGGATTTGATGGAGGAAGAAGGACTTCCAGAAGGCATGGAATTTGACAAACGAGGAACAATAGAAAAAAGAGTAGACTCCGACAGAGACGGTGTAGCAGACACAACACAGAAAACGGTATACGATGACAATGGAGAGCTCCTTGAGGAGGTAACAGAGACAGACACGAATTTAGATGGAGTAATTGACAGCAGGCGAACAATAAGATATAAAGACGGACTTGTTGTGGAAGAACTAGAAACAAAAACTGAAAGTGGTATAAGCAAAACTGACGCAGCTATTACAATAGTCACAAAAAGGACTATTTACAATGAAGATGGCAACCTCACAATGATAAGAGATACAGAAGTCGACAAGGACGGAGATGGAAAAGTAGACAGCAAATGTAGAACAACTTCTACAATGGACAACAGATTTTCAAACACAACAGAAGAAACAGATTTGGACGGCGACAATATATTTGAGAAAAGATCCACATCTTATTTTAGCATGACTGACATAAACGCACCTAAGTCTAGAATAGACGAAACCGATACAGACTCAAACGGTATTATTGATGAACGGTGGGTAATGGAAGACGTTGATAGTCAGAGAAAGGTGATACATGAATCCGATCTAGATCAAAATGGGGTTCCTGATAGGAGGATAATTACAACAACTAACCATAAAGAAGATGGTACGGCAGAAGAAGTTAAAGAGGACGATTTCGATGGAAATGGTCAGATCAATTCAAAAACCACAACGATCTACAAAGGTGGAAAGGCTTTGAAAAGAGTGAAGGAGGCCCATATAAACAATGATGGTATAAAGGACATATCAACAGAAATTTTTAGATACGGAGAGGATGGTATCGAGGAGACGATAATTAAAGATATCGATTTTAATGGTGATGGTACAGTACAACAAAGGATTACAACAACATATGTTAAAGACGAGTTAGTGCCCAAACAAATTATTGAAGAGTTCGACGAGTTTGGAAACCTTACTAATAGAAAAGAGCACTAAGCACACTGTTTCTAATGGATATAAACTAGGAAAACAACCACATCTATGCAACAATACAAGAAGCTAAGTTTTGATGACAAAAAGATTTTGGAAACCGCAAAAGAGATTTTGAAGAAGGATGTGTGCAATAATTGCCTCGGCCGCCAATTTGCGTTGGTGTCGACTGGCTTGACAAACAAGGAAAGGGGAGAAAAGATTAGAAAATTTCTGAAAGTAAAAAAAGTCCCAGACTACTGCGAAATTTGTGACAATATTTTTAAGGAGTTAGAAGAGATCGCAGACAAAACAATTGACAGGCTGAAACCGCTAGACTTCAAGACACTTGTTGTGGGCACAAAAGTTTCACATGAATTCACATTGAGAGAAGAAACCTTATGGGAGAATATAGAAATAGAGTTTTGCGAGCCGTTGAAATCAGAACTGAATAGGGAACTTGGTAAACTGGTTTTGAAAAAAATCCAGAAGCTGAAACCGAATGTGGACTTTGAGCCGGAAACCCCAGATGTTGTGATTTTGTTGGACTTGGAAAACAAGGATACAAGGATTGACATTAACCCATTGTTTGTTTATGGAAAATACAAGAAGCTAGTTAGAGGGTTGCCACAGACAAAGTGGGAGACGTACAAGGAGACGGTAGAAGACATAATCGCAAAGCCGTTCATGAAAGCGACAGATGGCAGGGAGCACGCTTTGCATGGGATGGGCAGGGAAGACATCGATGCGCGTTGTCTTGACTGGCGGCCATTTGTTTTCGAAGTGACAAAACCAAAGAAGAGGGACATTGACTTGAAGAAGATTGAAAAGGAAGTGAACAAATCAAAGAAGGTCGAGGTTACAGAGTTCAAGTTCTCGAACAAGGAAGAGGTGCGAGAGGTGAAGGCTGCAAAACCAGACAAGAGTTACAGGATTTTAGTTACTTTTGAAAATGTGGTCACAGAAAAGGATTTGGAGAAGTTGAAAAGCCTCAAAGGGAAAACAATAAAACAACAAACCCCCCAAAGGGTTTTGCATCGCCGCGCAGACAAAACAAGGCCGCGCAAAGTGAAAGAAATTAAGTGGAAAGTTTTGAAGAAAAACAAAGTGGAGTTTGAAGTTAAAGGGGAGGCAGGCCTTTACGTCAAGGAATTGATGCACGGCGACCAAGGCCGGACAAAACCCTCTGTCGCAGAAATTTTGGGAAATTCAACAAAAGTAGAGGAACTGGACGTTGTCAAGATTTGGGTAAAGAAGTAGATTCGTATTTTTCTATTTCGTCGAGATATCTATCTAAAATGGCCACTGGTATCTGATCAAAAGCCCTATTGTATCCTCTACTTCCTATAGGGTTGCTGTTTAAAACTTCAAGCAGTTCTGGTGGCACTGTATCAAAAATTTCAGGTCTAGATGCTAGCCGCGCGAGTCTTTTAGAATGAAACAACCTTCTAGCTTTAGGGAAAACTCTATCAGCCCTTTCCCAGATACCATGATAATTCGGATCTAAAGAACCAGAATCCCCATAACGCTTGGTTTGAAACACGTTCCCCCTGGAGATCGATATTACCTGGCCGCCTTGCCTGGTTAAAGTGAACCCTCCACCTATGCTAAGATATTGGGTTTGCCTGGTTTTGTACGCTGTTTCCATAATATTGATTGGAAAATAACCTATTTAAATCACTGTTTGTATGTATTAGATTAGTCGGGTTTCTCGTGTAAAATCAAGGGAAGGTTAGAGAAACCGTAGGTTTCCTATATGGTACGAAAAAGTCATGGGTTGAGAGCGAATACAAGGAAAAAGTTCAGCAAAAGGTTTAGCGAAAAGAAGTTCACAATTACCCCTTATTTGGCAGTGTTCAAACCAAGCGACAAGGTTGTCATAAAGGTTGACCCAACTTCGCACAAAGGCATGCCGCACCACAGATTTAAGGGTTTGATAGGCGAAATAAAAGAACGCAGAGGCAGGGCTTACATTGTCCGAATTCAATACGAACATTCATCAAAGGATGTAATTGCAAGGCCAGAGCACTTAAGGCTGCACAAGGAGGCGGTTTAAATGGAAGTAAAATCAGAAACTACAATCCCATCAGTGGAAGTCAAGAAGGTTTTAGCTGAAAAGGCAAAGGACAAAGAGTTAGGCTACGAACAGAAAGTCACATTAGACTATTTGAACAAATTCTCAAAAGTATCACAAACAAAGCTCAACAAGCTTCAAACAGAGCTTAGGGAAATAGGGAAGCTGAACGACAGGCATATAGCCGCAATAATAGGCCTTTTGCCAAAGGACCTTGATGACCTAAGGGTGCTGTTTTCCAATGAGCGAGTTGATTTGACACCCGCCGACAAAGAAAAAATCCTCGAGATCGTCAACAAGGATTAAGAAGACCGAAACTGACCATGGTCAGTTTCAACCCCTGTAAACCTTTATATATTAATTCTGTTGTCTAAATTAATTAAGGATAGCTATGAATGTCATAAAAAAGGATGAATGGGCAGTAGTTTTGGATTTCCTGGCAAAAGGTCACAGTGGAATGTCTAGGTCACAACCAGCTGCGCAAGTGATAGGCGACAAATACTTCTCTTTATTAGAGGTCATAATCAGGGAAGGCAATGCCCTAAAACCAGGGGACAAAGTCTACATTGGAGACAAGAAAAGGGATGTTGTCCAATACATTTCCGGAAGGATAGAGACCAAGGATTTAACTACAGGAGCAAAGGACGAATTGGAGGATGTGGTTGAGAAAATTGTTGAAGGCAACCAAGAACACTTCCTAAAGTTCTTCAATGAATCAACGTCGTTGACTACAAGGCAGCATCAGCTGGAACTGTTGCCAGGCGTCGGCAAAAAACATTTGTGGGCAATCCTGGATGAAAGAAAAGGAAACCCATTCAAATCATTTGATGATGTAAAAAGCCGCGTACCTTTGATCCCAGACCCAAAGACAATGGTAGTCAAAAGGATAATCGCAGAATTAGAGGAGACGGACAGGTACAATGTTTTTGTGTTAAAGTTGAAAGACCAAGAAGAGAGAAAACCAGTACGCGAGGTCATCGCGAGGGCTTGATATGGCAAGAAGATTGGTAGGATATCTTAATGAAGTTGTTGAAAAACATTATAGGGAATGGGGAGGTAAACCAATGCGGCATGCAGAGAAGATTCCAGGCTTGGAGCCCTTACAAGAAATAAAGGGTTATGATGATTTTAGCCGTGCATTTGGAAACCGCTTAAGCTTTATACCGTAGAGGTGAATTAATCTAAAAGTTAACGATTGATATGAGAGTGCAAGACGTGATGTCGAAGGGTGCGAAAACGATTGAAAGCGGGTCCACTGTTCAGGATGCAGCTGAAGCGATGGATGAATTCAAAATAGGTGCGTTGGTTGTTGTTGACCAATCACAGAAGATGCTCGGGATGCTCACAGAAAGGGATATTGTAAGCCTCGTCTCCAATGGCAAGGATGCGCGCAAGGAAAAGGTCGAGACGATAATGAAGAAAGAAGTCTACTTTGTCAGGCCTAAGGACGATTTAGAGGATGCAGTTGATCTCATGTTAAAAAACAAGGTCACAAAATTGCCAGTTATTGAGGGGTCGGCGTTGGTTGGTATGCTAACAACAACCGACATAGCTTCTGCAGAACCAAGGCTTTTGGACCAGATAGTCGCGGTAATGTCGATCAAAAAACAACAGCAGACAATGGCAGGCTAACCTTTTATTGCTACGGCTTTTCTCTCTTTTTCTAATTGCATTTTAATCCACCCGCCTTTGTAACCTTCTACGCCTAAACCATCTAAAACCCTAACAAGCATGTCATCTGGACCAAAAATATGAGGATAATCTGCTGGAATTTTATCAGGGCCGAGATGTGGAGGTTTGTAGTCTGAAATGGTCTGTTGCCTTGGGACAACAATACGACCCGAAGTGCTGGGTATCCATTCTTGTCTGTAAACCAGTGGATTTTGTATAGCGTCCCCGAAAGGCTTACTATTAAGATCTTCCAGAGTGGACAAATAACACTCCCTATCGAAGAAAATAGGCTTGCCATCCGTTATCATATATTCCCCATCAACAGGCAAAACATCTGTCGACGTAACCCCCTTCATCCTTAATATTTGCAATGCAGTAAGACCAGCCTCAGAATCAAATATACAATCCAAAAAAGCTCTAGTGGAAAATAAAAGTGAACCATCTTCTGTATAAGCTTCCAAGACATCTGGAGGGTCTATCCTCTCTGTCTCAATTTGTATCTGTGGTAGGTCAGCCAAACCAAGCCTGCTTGCAGATTCTAATGTGTGGCTTTCGGACCCTTTTGGTACAAGCAACCTCTGCGATCCCTTTGTCAATAGAATATTTTCCTCTGCTGTTTCCCTCAAACTACAAGAAATCAAACCATCTTCTGTGGTCACTTCACCCTTGTTTTTTGGGAATCCACCTGCAATGCTGTGATAAAGTGGATGTGTTGGTGCTCTCACATCTCTTCTATGGAAAAGTAGGACATCATCATCAAACAAATATGCAGAGCCGCCTGAGCACGGTCTTATTGGATTATTTTGGTCTGCTAGTGTAGTGTACCCTTCCCTAAGAAGTCTATCAAAAACTTGGGCACCCCACTCAGGATTTCTGGGTAGCCTTTTATTTGTGACTTCTGGTGTTGTTGGATACCACAGTCTAATCCTTACACCACTATCAACCCTTTCTATATCCGCCCTGGTGATCTTGAATATGTATATTTCAGCCATAGTATTACTTATAAGTGGTATTTATAAAGGCTTGTGATATTTCTAACGCAGATACAAGTAATAATATGCCCTGTGTTTTCTGCGATTTTGTAAGCAAGAAAAAAACTGAAAATCATGGTTACCCTGTTATTTTTCTAAAGGAAGCAAAGAATACTGTTTCATTCCTGTCCATCGATTTTCCGGAAAAAGAGGATGGCCATGTTTTAGTCATCCCTAAAAAACACTTCCCAAGCCTGGAGGACATACCAATAAACATAGAGCATGAGCTGATAGAACATGTGTCCGCGATTTCCAAGGTTTTGAGAAAAACACACAAAGGCTGTAATGTATTGTTGAATGATGGTAGGGCTGCTGGCCAGCGTGTCAACCATACACATTTCCACATAATACCGCGCGACAAAGGCGACAAAATAAAAATCGAGTTGTGGAAGAAAAAGAAGATGTCTGTTGATCAGTTCAAAAAACTGCACGCTAAAATAAGGAAAGAGATCGAAAAGGTTTAAAGATTGTTGCTAGAAACCACAGCCGGTAAAGTGCACAATTTCTATACCCGTTAGCAACATATTAGAATTTAAAACTTTCGCTCTTATTTATAGTGTGAATGTTATGACACTTGTAACCAAAGTGGCTGAGCTTTACGAGTCTGAAGTAAATCCAGTATTGGATAGGCTAAGGGATATAGGGAAGACTGTAGTACAATCTGGTGATCTGAAAACAGCAGACCTGTTTCTCGAGGAATTAAACAATATGGCAGATGTATATGCAACCAAATTTTTATCTGCGGATTCTAAACCAATTCTGGTCGCCGAAGAAAGGAGAAGAGTTTTGGATGCTGTATCTAAATATCCTGTTGGCCAAGAAATAAGTAGAACCAACCTGGAAAGAGATACGGGGCTTACAGTAAGAAGGATTAGTGTTTATTTAGCTTTCCTTTCAAGACACCATGTTCTGGAAACACTTGGACGGGGAGGTGTATATCTTAAAAAGAGAGATATCCCATTGGAATTATATAATGCCGGTCAGAAACAAGGACAATAAGTATGTTACCAGAATAATCCAAATCCAAACATAACAGCGCCAGAAATAATTGGTATCAACAAATTGTCATCAAAGAGCCAGAATTTATTTTTTAGTTTTGTGGAGCTGCCAAACAATTCTGTGAGCGTGCCTGCAAATGCCCCAATCAAGGCGAGCCTAAAATCAACAAACACAAGGCTTATCAGAAGAGCGCTAGCAAAAAATGCTAGGCTGCCCTCAAGGGTCCTTTTGTTGTAGATTTTCACTTTTCCAAACTTCATCCCGATAATTGTTGACAGGCTATCGCCTATCGCAAGTATGCAGCAGGCAGCGACAGCTATCCTTGTCGGGAACAAAATGAATGTGATTAAACAACCTAAATAAAACAGCAGCGCGCCGAAAAATGGCCTCACACCTTTTCTTTCCAGCCCGAGAAAGTGTTTCCTGAAACCGAATATGCTTTTCTTTGTTGTGTGAATAAGCTCTCCATATAATAAAAAGAATACAACTATGTCTGCAAACAAAACAATTGCCAACCATTTTTCCATGAAAAACGCCAGCAATATAAAAACTATGCCAGCTGCATGCACAACCTGCCTTTTGAACTCTTCGGACATAAGCAACATTTGTTTTACTAAAAGAAAAAGGGCATCTACTTTTCTGAATAAAGGATATCCTCTAAAACATCCCAACAGCGCGGATAAAGAAGACATAGGCTAACAGGTTTCCAATAAATGGCAATGGCATAAAGAAGAATATAAGTCCAGCTATTATATCCAAGAAAACGAAAAGTATGGTCGCCTTGTCTGCCATTTTGTGTAGCCTCTTTTAGTAATCTCTAATATGGAAAATGCGATATAAAAGTCTGTATATAACAGTGTTATATGGGTTCACACCCCTTTTTCTTTCTCTATGTATATATAATATGTCATATGTCGGAACCCCTGAACATGATCAGGAAGAAAACCCTCAAGATACAAGAGCGGTTGGGGATGAGGGTTGGTATAGCTTACGGCATAGCCAAAAATCCAATTGTCAGGACAGCCGAGGAAGCTGAAAACGCGCTTACAGAGTTGTACAAGGTTGGCTTTCGCGCGTTTTTGTTGCCAAAGGAACTGTTTGATAAAATAAAGGACCCGCAGGAAATTTACAAAGAGCATTACAATGAGCTTTTGAGGATCAAAACAACAGCACAAAAATACAACATAGAGTTGGCTTTACACCATGATGATTTGCCACAAGAGCCGCACAAACTGGAATTGTTGATGAAAATTTACTTCAACATTGCAAATATCATGGACTGCAAAACATTTATTATCCACCCAAACTTTTACAAGGACGTTCCACAACAACAGGCGCTCAAGATACTCGTTTACAAAATAAACGAAGTGATCAACTCCATGAACATGAAGATAAAAATTGGGGTAGAAACAATGGGCCGTGTGAATGAGTTGGGTTCTCTGGAAGATGTGATCGAAATAGTAAAAAGGACAAGGCAGACCGAGCCAATAATAAACTTCGCAAACATCCATGGAAGGGGCGCTGGCTTCCTGCGCGGTGAACAGGATTTTAGGTTTGTCCTGAATAAGATAAAAACAGATCTCGGCCAACCGGCCATTCAAAATTCCTATTTCATGTTTTCTGGTGTGACTTACGGCCCTTCAGGTGTCATAAAATATCTGCCATCAACGAAATCAGACCTCAAGCTCGTCCATCTCATCAAATCAATCATGTCTTTCGGCGTTAAAGGCACGCTCATGTTCGAAGATCCCCAAAGGGAGCAGTCAGTTCTAGACATTTTGAAAGAGTTTGGGGATATGGTAAGGTAGATCCAAAGGTTTATATTTACCAGATCCAACTTTTAGTTAATGAAAGCCGTAGCCGTTGTTTTTGCCTTGTTTTTTTCGATATTTTTCTTAGCTGTTTTTGCCCAGGCACAAAGCCTTACAAAGTGTACAACTGCAGCTGATTGCTACAAAGGCGGAGCTTCTTATTGTACTTGTAATGGTGCTGAGAAACCTTACTGCCTTGACGGCGACAATTGGAGGGTCAATTATTATCACTGTTCAAAAGGCGTGACATCAACTGACTTAAATGGATATTATTGTGTGCTCAGCTCCGCAACATCATCCCAACAAACCCAGTATATTTGTGATAATGGGAAGTCTGTGAACAACAATGGCTATGAAAACGGCGTATGGGCGGGCGGCGCAGATTCTTGTTTGGACGGAAAGGATAATGATTATGATGGGTCTATAGACTGCAGCGATTCAGACTGCTCATCAACCACATCCTGTTTAACTTGTGAAAATGGCCAGCTTGCTGTCGGCAGATGTTCACTCGCACAGCAAGGCCTTTATTGCCAATCCAGAAACAATCTAGTTGATAAATGCTCTTCTTGTGGCTGTCCAAATCTCTATTATTGTGGATCGGGGGACAAATGTATAAAAGATAACCCACCAACGATTGTAGCTTCCATAACCCCTTCCACAAACTTTGCCGGTCTCACATTCACGCTTACAACAACGATAAGCGATGATATGAGCATAGCTTCTGCTTCTTGGAAGGGAGATAAAATATTCAAGGATGGAATTGTGATTGGGTGTGCTGGGACATCATGTTCTTACTCCACTCCAATATCCACATACATAAGCGGTTCCCATACAATAACAATAAGCGCGATAGACAGCACAGGCCAAAAAACAGAAAAAACACTGACAATGACAGTCAATTCCTGCTCCACAAACTCCGAGTGTGGGACAGATGAGTGGTTCGGCGACACCTTCTGCGGTTCCTATAATAGCACTAACTATATTTATCAGTATCACAGGATTGCGAGGTGTAGCAGAGGTGGTTGTGAAACAGGAATAGGCACAGACCCAAAAACACCTTGTGCGCAAGGGTTTATCTGCCAACACAAAACCAATCTACCAGGTTCTACACCAAAAGATGCCGAGTGTGTTGCGCAACCAACACCAACCACATCACCAACAATCTCCACGTCGCCAACTACAACCCCATCTGCAACACCAACAATATCAACCCAACCATCTTCTCAGTGTGCACTAAACTTTCCGATAACCCCAAATTGCCAGTGTGGTGGATCAACTTTCTCAACAGGTTATTGCTGCTCTGCACCAGATAGCAACGGAAGGCAAACTATCTACCAATCCTCGCTTCCATGTTCTGTGTCGCCACCAATAGTGCCACCAGTTATAGTTAACCCACCAAACACAAGGCTTTCCTGTGGGATAGACGCAGACGGTGACGGAAATAAATGCGACCCTTCAGAATCACAAGTTTCCTGTTCAGCAGATTGCGGTGTTTCCCCAGGCTATGCAAGTGGATGCCCAACTTCAAACGAATCAAGAGGCAACACATATTGTGGTGATGGGTCATGCAATATTAACTGTAATGTGCAGGAAGACTATTGGAATTGCCATCTAGACTGTTCCCCAACACCAACAACAGAAAGGCCTACAAACACACCACAACCATATGAGAGTCCGCCAAGAGAACCTTTAAGGTGCGGAACAATTGCCGGTCTGTCTTGCCCGCAAAACTATAGGTGTGATTATGGCTCTGGAACGGGTACACCACCTTCTTATCCAAATGCAGGCGGTATTTGTATTTTCGAGCCTACAAGAGAGGAACGTGATGATACACCAACAACATGCAGCACTGACAAAGATTGTGGTTGGTATTCAGCCAATGGATGCCAGGAAACAGGGGCTTTGTGGACTTGTGGACCAACAGCAAGGAATGTGTTATCAGAAATCGCTTCAAACAAACAATGTTCAAATATCGCAGTACCTAAACCAACACAATCATGCGGCTGCGTCCAGAGTTCCTGTGTGGTTTTTGAAGGCACTAAACCGACGTCTACATCAAGGCCAATAGAGGTAAATACGACAGAAAGGGTTATCGGCCCCGAAAAACTTTTGGGTTTGGTGATAAATGTAGAACAGCTGAGAATTAGGTTTGACTATTTGGCAAAGAGGACAAGGCAACTTGGAAAATATTATGAATCTGCCAACAACTCTGCCAACGCCGAACTTTGGAACAGCGCAACCGCTATTTTAACAGAAGAGGTTTCAAACATAGACAAACTCAAATCTAAAATCAAGGAAAATGTTCATAACTTCACAATGCCGTTGTTGGAATTAGCCAAGGTGGACGTTGTTAAAATCGTCGGTTCTATAGATAAAGTTTTGGATATTTTGTTGAGGGGCATTTAATATGGTAAAGAAGAAAAGCAATCACAAGATGTATTTGGGCATAATTTCTGCCTTAGTTATAGTAATCGTAATCTTGTCAACAGTAATAGTTCAAAACAGCGGGACACGGCTGCCAGCCCAACAATCCCAGCTTGTTTCAACAGACTCTGACATCAAGACAACCAGCCAGGCAAAGGCAGCTTCAGATGAAACGCTGACTTCTATCTCAGAGATTAAAACATTGCTGGACGATGTAAAGGGCACGCTGGAAGAGAAATAACCGGGTATTATTTATTTCTAATTGCTCTATTTTCTTAATGATCATCACAATCGCCGGTAACCTTGGTTCTGGAAAATCAACTGTTGCTAAAATCCTGGCAAATGAGCTCGGCTACAAACACTATTCGATGGGCGACCTCCAGCGCAGCATTGCAAAGAAAAGGGGGATTACATTGGTTGAATTGCAAAAGCTAGAAGAAAAAGACCCTTCAATAGACAAGGAGGTTGACCAGACACAGGTTGATTTGGGAAAACAACAGGACAACTTTGTGATTGATTCTAGGATAGGGTGGCACTTCATACCACACTCTGTGAAAATATTTTTGAAAGTCTCAGATCAAGAGGCTGCAAGGCGGATTTTTAACCAAAAAAGGGAAGATGAAAAGTACAACAAAACATTGGAACAAACCCTCAGTGGGATAAAGTCAAGAAAAACCAGCGAACTAAAAAGATTCAAGGAATATTACAACCTGGATTATGAGGATGTTTCCAATTACGATTTAGTTGTCGACACAACAAAAATAAATCCAGCGCAAGTCGCACAGAAGGTTTTGGAGTTTGTGGAAAATCAGAACAGCCATTAATAACACTGTTATATAAATATTTATAAATACTAAAAACTACTTATTAGTATGGCCATTAAACAGGTAAATCTGACGCTGCCACAAAACCTATTGGAAAAAGCAGAAAGCTATGCTGAAGAGTATGGGTTCAGAAATATTCAAGAGTTGGCAACAGAAGCCTTGAGGGAAAAGGTTTTTGAAGATGAGTATGACGAATCTATCACTGAAAAAGAAATCGAATTGGTAGATAAACTTTTGGCCATTTCTATTTCAAGAGGCAAAATAAAATCTGAAAAAGACGTAATGAAGGCGTTGTCATGAATTTTGAAATTGTCGCAACAGACTATTTTGTAAATCAATTGAAGACTTTACCAGAACAAACTAAAAAAATAATAAAATCAAAGATCGAGCTCGTCAAATTTGATCCGTCTAGATATAAAAGAATTCATTCAAGGCACTTTTCGCATGTTTACAGGATTAGGCTAAATATTGAAAATGAGGAATCAAGATTGATATACGCTGTTCTCGGAAACAAAATTGTTTTTGTTTGTATACTAGACAGAAAAAATGATTACAAAGATCTGGAAAAGTACCTGGAAAAAATAAAATAAATCCAGCGCAAGTCGCACAGAAGGTTTTGGAGTTTGTGAAGAAGAAATAATCATCTACATGGCTGTTGTGAAGGGGCAGCTTTCAGGCGATACTGAAGAACGCCCAAATTCATATTTCTATCAATGGGATCTTCGTGGATTTCTACTTCTGAAGATGAGTAAAGCCGTAACAT
>DATDTO010000091.1:0-7809 GCA_035290825.1 archaeon | reverse complement strand
CTTCACTGCTCACACCTTCTATGACTAGCGGTTTTAAATCTGCTCGCCCGCTGTATAGGGCAGCTGCTAGTCCAGACGGCCCGCCGCCAATTATTATTAGATCATGGTTTTCTGGCATAGGTATATTTAGTTGTAGAATATATTAATCTAAGTCGAGTAAGCTTTCTTTATTCTTTGTATACCATCGAATTTCTTGATTAGGGTTGCAACAGATGTGCCTGTTAGGTGTTCCCACTTCTGATCGTTTGCAATAGCGTCCCTGATCTTAGTCGAGGATATATCCCCTGTTCTATGTATTCTTCTAACTTTAACCCTATTTTGTACCATTCTGATTATTGTTTCCTTATCTGTGTACAAAACATCGAAGTTACCACACAACTCGAACAGGTTTTTGACTGCAGAAGAAAATGATTTTCCGTCGGGTATAGATATAACAGCTACCTTCTTGTTGTAAATTCCCAATTCTTTGAGGTACGCTTCCATCATTTTCTTTTTTTCTTTACCATCGAATGGATTTCGTTTGGTGTTTTTAATTTCTGCAGCTCCAATAGCAACAATTAGCTTATCAACTTCTCCAGAAATCTTCTTAATCACTTTAAGGTGGCCATTATGAGGAGGATTAAACCTTCCCCAATATACACCAATTGTACTTTTCATAATTTTTTCAACTCCAAACAAACCTTCCACACGCCAGGTGCGTAAGGGAGAACATTCCTTTTTTCCAATATTTTCAGTTTGTGTTTTTTAATCTCTTCCTCAACTTCTTTATTTTCATTTCCTAGAATTGCATAGAGATAAATAACCGCGCCTTTTTTGCAGTGCTGGACAGCAATATCCAAAAATTTGTAAGCAGTCTCTGGAAGCGGCATTACTATTTTGTCATACTTCTTGCTCGGTGTAATTTTATTTGCATCGCCACAGAAGTTTTTTACCCTTTCCTGAACTTTGTTTAATCTTATGTTCTCTTCTGCATATCCAGAGGCTGCAGGATTGATTTCAACCATGTCAACAGTGCACTTGGGTTGTTTCTTTGCAAGCACTATTCCAAAAGGGCCTATACCAGAAAATAAAACCAGCACATTTTCCTCTGGTTTTACTTCTTCAGCTAATCTAAGTCTTTCTGTAGATTCCCTCACCGAGAAATATGCCTTTCTAGGATCGAGTTTAAACAAGCACCCTGACTCTTTGTGCACAGTTTCAAAGCCGTTTCCGGCGAGTTTCTTCAGCTTCCTCAACCTGTAGGTTCCAGACCTTTCACCTGATTTTTTGCATACTGTTTTGAGGTTCTTGTGCAATTTTAGCAACGCCTGAGCTATTACCTTTTCTTTCTTTTCCAACTCATCAGGAATTTCGAGGATGGCTATATTTCCTACAATGTCAAAGGATGTTTTCAGGCTTTGTAGTTCCTTTTTGGTCAGCTTTCCTGTTAGGGCTTCTTTGAGGTCCATAATATCTTTAATAGTATATACTTTACTAAATAAGTCTATGATCAACTTGAAATTTGACCCTGAAATAGGAGTATGGTGCGAAGACGCAGAGAGTCTGGACAAGCTGAAAAAAAACTTCTTTGGGGAAGAAAAAGATGGAAAATGGGTTTTAGATCCAGAGGAGGCTCTGTATATAATCACCTTCCAGAATGGGATTGTTAACTCAGATTCCGGCGAGGTTGGGTTTAACCAAATAGCCAGCAATGCTATCAAACAAGACCCGAGGCTGATTGTGAAATATAATGCGTACAGGGATTGGAGGGACCGTGGGCTTATCTTGAAAAGGTTCTCTTTAACTACAAAACACGGTGACAAAAAAAGCCACAAAAAATACCCAGCTCGTCAACTTAAACCTGAAAAAAAGGATGTGAAAATTTACTGGTACAAGGGTTCGCTTTTTTCTGTTTTGGACAGCGAAGAGGTTGGAAAGGAACTGTTTGAGAAATATTGGATAGGCCAGCTAGGTGTTTACAAACAGATGAGGGGAAATTTGTCGCGCCTCGATTTCTTTGAGACAATATTTCTTGCAAAGCATTTTGGATTTACTATAATAGACGCTGAGACAGGGAAAAAGACTTCTCCAGCAAATGTTTTGAAGCAGGTCAAGGAGGAAAGGGAGTATACACAACAACTATACGAGGTTTATGAGGATTGGAGATTGCAGAGCTATGTTGTCAAAACAGGGTTCAAGTTTGGCTCGCACTTCAGGATTTATTTCCCCGGGGCTTCGCCTGTTCGCGAGGACAAGTGGATTCACTCAAAGCATGTGTTGCACGTTTTCCCAAAGGACCAGAAGATGCTGATTTCTGAATGGGCTCGAGCTGTAAGGGTTGCGCATTCTGTGAAAAAAACGTTCTTGCTTGGAATTCCGGAGATGGAAGAGAAGGATTATGTTGATTATCCAGCAGATTACCTTGCATACAAAAGGAAGAGGGACGGGTCTAATTGGATTAGAGAGACGCCAGAAGACAAGCCGCGATATCTGGTTGCGACTGTCTCAGAGGATGAGCATATTGGCGGTGTGGAATTGGCCTCTTTGCTCAAAAAGGCGAGTGATCTTGGACTAGAGTTGATGTTATCTATAATAGACAGGGAGACTGCGATAACCTATTATGTCTTGAAGAGGGTTGCGTTGCCTGGTTCCCCTTATCAGTATTACGAGATAGAGTGGGAGAAGCCTTAGCACCGCTTATTTTTAGTTCTGGGCATAGTAGTGACTACAAAAACCCCAAGTGTGATCACATAGCGACTAAAACCCTAGATTTGTGGTCACTACTATTTAGATCGCAATTAAATCTAACTCAATTGCACGCTCGGACAGAAGTTGTATTTATGCAATTGGTAAATATTCAGGGCTGAGTAATCTTGGATTATATCCTTGAATTTTGTTTTCAGGTCCATCATTATGTCCCTGAACTTCTGCGCGCTTTCAACTTCAATGTCCATTTCAAACTCCCAGGGACCGAGGGTTTTTACAATATAGACTATGTTTGGGTTTGACTTGCAATATTGTATCAAGGCCTGCTCCTTTTCTGCTGACATGTTCCTGAGTCCGACAAGAACTTTGTAGTGGAGATAAGGAAATACTGATTCGTTTGGGACAATATTGTAATGGCGTATCAATCCTGACTTCTCCATTTTCCTTATCCTATCTGCAATTGCGTCCGGGCTAAGATCTATTGAACTTGCAATGCCCACAGATGTTGCCCTCGCATCCTTTCCTAGCTCAAAAAGTATTTTCCAGTCCTTCTCATCAATCTTCAGAGGCTGACCTACAGCTGCAAAAAAGGATTTTCTCTGCATTTGTGTCTTCTGGTTTTCTAAAAGATAATCCCTGATAAAATACTCACCCCTCACAATCGGTGCGATCTGCCTCTCTGAAATATATTCGCCAAATGTTTTGTCAATCTCTTTCAAGCTTGCATCTAAATGTTCCATATTTTTTGACCAGATGGCAAAGGCCATATCAAACTTGCCGTCACAGCTTACAACCCACACAACATTTGGATGGTTTTTCAAGTAGTTTACAAACTCCTTCTCTTTTTCAGAGTCCAAATTTTGAAGCCTGACAAAGCTTTTGTGGACAGAGAGGCCCAGTTTGGAGATGTCAATAACTGTGTAAAATTTTAGCAGAAGTTTTTGCTCTATAAACCTAGCTATCCTGAAGCCAACAACTTGCTTGGACAAGCCAACTTTTTTTGCTATTTCTGAATTTGGTTGCCTCGCATTGATATCCAATTGGTAAAGTATCTTCCTGTCCTTGAGATCAAGCTTGACGGCCATATTATTACTATATTGGTTTTTTAGTTTAAAAATAGCGGTTTTGTAAAAAATATACAAAGTTGGTTTTATAATGTGGTGTTTTAATATTTATTTGAATTACTTAGTGGTGATTAATTATGACAGAAGAAAATCCAAGAAGAACATTGCAGCAATATCTTAGAGAAAGAATAGGTGGAGAAAATATAAACTACCACAGGATAGCCGAAAATTATCTTGGACGCTGTAGAGAAAGAATGCATGAAGATGCTTCCGCAGCTGCAATTGTTGCAACAGACGATTTTTTCAGAAGCTTACCAAACCCTGTTTTAACTGAGGACTTTAGCTTGACTGATACCAGAATTGTTGATGAATCAGAAGTTTTAAACCATATAAAAGATTATTATGTAGGTCTTGGTTTTGACTTTGCTGGATATGATTGTGGTTTTTGGGATTTTAGAAAAGCAGACACACACATTTCTGTAAATCTGACATGGCTTCCTTATACGGTTATTGTTTCTGTTCATGACAAAGGTAGAAGAGCTGGGATTGATGATGTATGACAAATGAAAACACTTTGCACGATTATCTGAAAAATAGGTTTGGAGGGATTGATATTGACTATCAAACCGGTCTTGCTGCAGAAAGGGCTGGACTTTACGAAGCAGCTGAGACAGATCCAAGTGCAGCTACGGTGGCTGCAATAGATATTGGTTTCGGGCTTATGACACATCTCGGTCCCCCACAAGCAGAAGAGTTTTGTTTGGACAGGATAAACACAGCAGACTCATCACAGGTTTATGGGGCTATAAGGGAATTTTATCAAAACCAAGGGTTTCAGCAGGATGAGCATGGACTTGGTTCATTGAGATTTAGTAAAGGAAAAACACGTCTGTCTGTTCTAACTACATTCGAATCAGGAAGGCCTTCAATTATAGTAACTGTTCAGGATTATAGCCGCTACTGAGAACAATGTGAAGAGTGATATTGTATGACAGAAACTCAACCCCAACTTGAAATTACAAAAGATCTTGAGGAACTCGCAGAAAGGTTAGATGATCCAGGGTTTGTTGCGATATTAAACCTTCCTGATGTGAACTTGTGCGACAAGAGGGCTGAATTTGTTCAGAGAGACGGTGTTTTGGAACAAGCGTGCATGGGGTGCGTTTCCCAATTCATAAAAATAAGGAGCATGATCTCAACTGAACAGGTTCACGAGGCAATAGATTACTTTGCTGAAAATTACGGGACAAGGTGGATCAGTGTGAACGGTAGGGGCGATCCCTTTCATCCATTTTTGGTTGATAGAACTTTGGACAAAGTCACATATACAGCATCAAAAGGCATTGGATCATATGTGTTCTATCCAGGAACAGATGTTGGGCAAGATGTATACCAGACTCTCGCAGATAACGGAGCCAATGTGATGATAAGCCTTCTGGGCAACGATTTTATAGAAGGCGATTTTTTTGAGGGCAGGGAATACAGGACACCAGTTGAAGAGTTGAATGGATTGCTCAGGGAATCTGCAAATCCGGAAAAGTTGGAGAGGCTATTGAAAAAAGGCCTTGTACAGGACAAAACACAGATAGCCAGGAGCATAAGGGAGTTGATAAGAACGTACAGAGAACATCCAAATCAACCAGAAGATGGCACAACAAGGCTCGGGATGAATTATGTTGTTTCTGAAAAGGATTTGGCAGACAGTGGAAGGAAAATAAGCTACCTGAAGGAAATGGCTAACAGGAATGGGATAGCGTTTTTCTGCAACAACGACTTTGAGTCACATCAAGACACAGAAACTCAAAGAAGGTTAGTTGAGACAGCTCGCAGGTTCTCTTCGCACAGCACTTCTGTAAGGGGTCAGTGTCAAATGGGAGCAGGCTCTTCAGTTGTTGTCGACCACAATGGTGGAATGCCAAGATGTCCATACCAAAGCGAGGAAGGCAACCCAAGCTTTTTCAAAGTTCCAGGAACAACTGATACAGATCCAATGTACAGGCAGCTTCTTGATAATCAGAGAAGAAGGATTATTTACAACCACCTGACAAACAGGGGATATTCTTGTGTGGTTAGGGGTACGCTGTTATCTAAGTGAATATGTTGGTCATTAACCAATTGAAACCTTAAAAAGCCTAGGTTCTAACTGTTAAAATAGGAGAAAGATAGGTCGAAACCGAAGGAAAGACCGAAATTGACTGTGGTCAATTTCCAACAGATATTGTCGGTTTCCATTAATTTAATTCCCCTATGACTAATCCTGTCACTTTAGAAGTCTGCATAATTGGTTCTGATTACGTGATGGAGGATGGGAAGCCTGTTATCCATCTTTGGGGGAAAACCAAAAAGGGCGAGACTGTGCTTATTCTGGACAAAGTATTTAGGCCTTACTTCTATGTTGAGACTAGGCAAGGCTTTGAAGTTGCCAAAGCGCTGCCTGATGGGATGGGGTGGATAGTTCCGGAAAAAGTGGAAACAGTTGAGAAAAAACTTTACGGAAAGCAGAAAAATGTTGTGAAGGTTGTGCTGACAAGCCCGACAGATGTACCAAGGTTCAAATCAGGGTTAGAAAGGGCTGACAGTGTTAGGGCCACATATGAATACAATATTGCTTATTACAAGAGGTATTTGATTGACAAGGGGGTAGTCCCTTTAAACTGGATCATGGTCAACGGGAAGGGGTTGGAAACGCTTCCCCATACTGATTTTGTGGTGGAGTTGGAAGGCCTTTCGCAGCTGCCGCAAACAGACTACCCAAAGACAAAGGTACTCACCTTTGATACAGAGGTTATGGAAACAGACGGTGAGAAAAGGGTGGTTATCGTCTCTTTCAATTCCAATTATGGTTTCAAGAAGAACTTGGTTGTTGGAAGACTGGAGAAAAAGAACGTGGAATGTTTTGAGGATGAAAGGGGGTTATTGGAGAGGTTTATCCAGATACTAAAGGGGGGTGAATATGATATAATCTGCGGTTATAACACAGATGGATTTGATTTCCCGCTGCTTTTTGAAAGGGTGAAAAAACACAACCTAAAGTTTGATGTTGGTTTTCAAGGAAGGGAGCCGATATTTGTGATGAAGGGTGCGATATCTTCTTTTGCAATACCTGGGAAAATACACATTGACCTTTACAATTTTGTTGAGAATATCGTTTCCCAAAACCTGGCGACAGAGGTGCTGAGTTTGAACAGGGTGGCAAAGGAGCTGGTTGGAGAGGGCAAAAAAAGGGTTGAATGGATTGAGCTAAAACAGGCGTGGGAAAGCGGGGACAAAGGGAAACTGGTTGACCACTGCGAGAAGGATGCTGAGCTGACTATAAAACTGGCCAATGTCTTGGTCCCGCAGATATTTGAATTGTCAAGGGTGGCGGGACAGATACCCTTTGATACATCAAGGATGACTTACTCCCAGCTTGTTGAATGGCTTTTCATAAGGAAGAGCCATATAGTCGGTGAGCTTGTGCCAAACCGTCCTAGCTATGAAGAGATAAAGGTGAGGCAGCTTACCCAGGCTTATGTTGGTGGTTATGTTTACACACCAAAAAGCGGATTACATCACAACATCGCTTTGTTCGATTTCAAATCACTATACCCGTCAATAATTATCTCACACAACATATCACCGGAGACCCTTAACTGCGGCTGCTGTTCGACTCCAGAGGACAGGAATGTCATCTCAAAGGACAAGAACCGCGTGCCAGAGGAAAGCTATTACTTCTGCATCAACCACAAAGGATTTATTCCAGAGGTGATAGAGAACCTGCTGGCCAAAAGGATTGAGATAAACAAGGAGTTAAAGATTTTGGACAGGGACTCGCCACAATACAAGGAACTCTACAACCGCCAACATGCGCTCAAGATATTGGCTAATGCGAGCTATGGGTATTTTGGTTACCCAGGCTCTAGGTGGTTTTCAACAATCTGCGCAAAATCGATTACGGCATGGGGCAGGCACTACATAAAGAAGGTTATAGAACTGGCTGAAAAAGAGTATAAGGTTATATATGGCGACACAGATTCTGTTTTTGTGAACATAGAAAAGGAGGCCGATGTTTACCGTTTTC